>NZ_DQDX01000042.1:3482-3628 GCF_003525665.1 Flavobacterium sp. | reverse complement strand
ATCAATGTTCACATATTCGCTACCAATATTAAAATATTGATCAATTAATATAGTGTCATGATTTTGCTTCTTAATTTCAATTAAAAGACTATCTATAATTTTATTAGATTGAGCATTAGATTGTAAAAAAAGAAAAAAGAAAAATA
>NZ_DQDX01000042.1:2431-3231 GCF_003525665.1 Flavobacterium sp. | reverse complement strand
AACAAATAAATATGTTTTATTAAATTCTTCTGCTGAGAAGGTTCCTGTTGCTCTTGCAGGATCTAAAATTTGTATTTTATGAACATCAATATCGGTTTCAATTTCTTAAATTATAGATTTAACACCTTTGCCTGTTTGGGTTAACGCGTTATTCTTAATTATAATTTTGCTTGTATCTGCAAAACCTTCTTTTAGTCCAAATTCGGTTTTTAAAATATCATCTACGGCACGAACTATAAAATTCAGAACTGGTTGTGGTGTGTAACAAACTCCTCTAGCTTTTCTCAAAGCTAGGTTGTATTCGCCTGGACAGATTTCGTAAAAATGTACAACTGGGTATTATTGTTTGATACTTTTACCAAAGTTTTCATAATCATTGCGACATCACTTGCAAGGAAAATTGAAACCAATTCCTCTACAATCCGAACCAATCGATTATCTATTATCTAAATCATAACCTGTAAAATATTGAAAAAGCTTTCGTAAAATTGGATTACTTTTCGGAATTATTGATGCAGCTTCTTTACGAGAAAAAGTTGGTAAAGTTGGGCGGTGATAACGTGCTGCAAACATTCCGTAAGCGATAGTTTGCGCATAAATAGCGGCAAAATTCTTGTTATCAATGTCATGAAGCATCATTTATTGAAACGATAACATTTGACTTTTAATACTTGAGCGAATACCTTGCAAGTGGTCGCTATTCAATGATTTTTCTATAACATCAGCCTTTAATTTGGGTTATGATGCCATCATTTGTACCAATTTAGTTGGCGATTTGATAGTTTGAGAAATAGTTTGAG
>NZ_DQDX01000042.1:0-2285 GCF_003525665.1 Flavobacterium sp. | reverse complement strand
ATAGTTTGAGAAATAGTTTGAGCAAAGTTTGCAATAAGACTTGCAAACTGCTCAAAGTTCTCTTGCAAGGGAACAATTGCATTATTTTCTAATCTTGCAATTGCAATTTTAGTAACAAATACTCCATCTTTATAAAAATCTAAATATTCAGTAAAGATTAAATTGGTTAAACCTGCTTTTTATTTGTCAAATTGTTCTTTCAATATTTTACTTGCAAGGTCAACACCAATATCTTTATCTTCAATATAACAAATAGGAAGATCTTTCCTTGTCAATAAATAATCAGGCACACCGCATTTAACTCTTGCAGGTTCGTTGGTAACTAATACAGCAGGCAAAATTGCAATTATTAGGTTTTGCAAGTCAACACGATAGGAATGATCTCTTGCATTTCCTGTTTTGTATAAAGTGCCGATTTTAGTAATGTGTTGTTGCAAGGTCATTTCAATTTACTGTTTGTGTAGATATAAAATAGATTTTTGCAAATGAATACTTGCAATTACTTTTTTTAGAGTATTGCAAGTGTAATGCAATACTTTAATTTCTATTAGAAATGTACTATTGCAATTTATATCGTACTATCAATGATTAAAAAAAATGGATTGCAAGTCAAGTTATAAATAGATTGCAATACTTTTTTGAATGAAAATTATAGTTATCAAAAATGAAAATGGGAATCTTATTTTAGATAATTTTGAATAAAACTCATTTATAAAATAATGATTGCCTTAATTGATTGCAATAACTTCTATACCAGTCGTGAACGTTTATCTAAGCTAAATTTAAACGTAAAGCCAGTTGTTGTTTTGTCCAACAATGGTGGTAGCGTTAATGCACGTTCAAACGAAGCTAAAGCACTTGGTATTCCGATGGACGCTCCAGCATTTGAATACAACCAACTTTTTGAACAACATAATGTAAATGATTTTTCAAGCAACTACGAATTATATAGAGAATTACGTAATTGCGTGATGAAAATCCTTTCTGACTATTCTACTTAATTTGAAATATACTCTATTGATGAATGTTTCTTAAAATTTACAGGATTTGAAACCTATCTTGATTACAAAACAATGGGTTTAGATATGAAAAGACGAGTTGTAAAGTGGACAAGAATACCAGTTAGTGTAGGTTTTGCAAAATCAAAAGCACTTGCAAAAATTGCCAGCAAGATTGCAAAGAAATTTCCAGTTAAAACAGGTGGTGTTCACATAATTGATACGGAAGATAAACGCATCAATGCATTGAAATGGCCAGAGATTAGTGATGTATGGGTAATTGGACGACAGCATACCACGAGATTAAATGCAATTGGTGTAAAAACGCATTGCAATTCACACAATTGGGCGATAAATGGATAAGAAAAAACATTACTATTCAAGGATTACACCTTTAACATGACCTACTTGGGATTGCAAGTATTAAAATGGAAGTCTTGCAAGACAAGAAAAATATTGCTTGCACTAGAAGTTTTGAGAAAATACATAATGATATGTATAATCTTAGTGAACGAGTAAGCACGTTTTCTACAAATCTTGGAGAGAAATTGCGAAAGCAAAACAGTCATTGCAATTTAATAATTGTATTTTTATTGTCAAATTTTTTTAGAAAAGACTTAGAACAACACCATGCGTTTATCAATATAAAAACAGAGTTTCCTACTAACATTACTTTAGAGATTAATAGACTTGCACAAAATGCATTGAAAAGAATTTAATTATCACAAAAAGCTGGTGTAATTGTTTAGGCTATCACTCCTGCAAATGAATATCAAATCAAACTTTTTGATTGATAGAATCCAAAGTATGTCGATTTGATGAAAGCAATTGATAAAACCAATAAAAAAATTAGGTAGTGAAATCAAGTTAGGTCAAAATGATCTGAATCGAAAATGAAACAATAAAACTAAGTCCTTCTTATTCAACAAGGTTTTCAGAAATATTAACTATTAACTTGTAAATATGCTCAATGAATAATAATCAAATTTATATTAATAATTTGATTTCGTAGTTTAAAAATAAATTAGAATTATTTATTACTATCCACGACTACTTTATAAATGAATAGATAAAAAAAAGGTTTTATCATATTTAATCAAGAATGCTGACTAAATGTTGACTAAAACCTTTGTAAAGTCCCTAAATACAGGGTTAATTGTGATCCCAGAAGGATTCGAACCTTCGACCTACTGCTTAGAAGGCAGTTGCTCTATCCAGCTGAGCTATGGAACCAAAATAAGTTTTTTACTAAAAACTCAAAAAAAGTCGGGGTGGCAGGATTCGAAC
>NZ_DQDX01000034.1:6207-12046 GCF_003525665.1 Flavobacterium sp. | reverse complement strand
GATGAAAATCATACAAAAGCTATAATCGCAAAAAATTTGATAAAATTTGTTTTCATTTTTAATTTATTTTACACAAATAACGCAAAAATAAATTAATTTTCTTAAAATACTTTGTAGAATTAGTTCGTTAAACTTTCTTCCATTTCAAATAAGTTTTCTTCCTCAACAAATTTTGGTTTTTCATATTGAAATAGTTTCCATCTTTTTTTGTGGTATTCTAATGATGTTAAACTTTCAACCCAATCACCCGAATTGAGATACATAGTAGAACCTAGCTTATTTTCTTTCAATAAAATTTTTGGCTCGTGTATGTGACCACATATTACATAATCATACTTGTTTTCTATTGCCAAATCGGTTGCAGTGGTTTCAAAATCAGAAATATGTTTTACCGCTTTTTTTACACTTGCTTTAATTTTCTTTGAAAAAGAATAAGGTTCTTTACCAATTTTATTCAAACACCAATTTACAAAGCGATTGGTGAGTATCAAATAATCATAGCCAATTCCACCTAATTTGGCAATCCATTTCGAATGTTGCACTGAGGCATCAAAGACATCTCCATGAAAAATCCAAGCTTTTTTATCGTCTAAATCCAATATCAACTTATCAAGAACATGAAAGTTTCCAATGAAAGTATCACTGAATTTTCGCAACATTTCATCATGATTTCCTGTAATATAGTATACTTCAGTTCCTTTGGATGCCAAGTCAATGATTCGCTTTACTACCTTTAAATGTGATTTTGGGAAATACGATTTTCTAAACTGCCAAATATCAATAATATCACCATTTAAAATCAGTTTTTTAGGTTTTATTGAATTTAGATAATCCAATAATTCGTTGGCGTGTGAACCATAAGTACCTAAATGAACATCGGAAATAACAACTATATCTACTTTTCTTTTTTTCATAATTTCAAGTTTCACAAATTAAACATTGTTGTATTAAATGAAACCATAGTTAAGGTTAAGAAATAGGTTGCTTATTAAAAAGTTTTCAAGAGTAAATCCAAACTTTTAAACCATTTCACTTTTGCACTTTAAACTAAAAAACTATATTTGTTCAAAACATTATAAAATGGCTGGAAATAGCTACGGAACACTTTTTAGAATTACAACATTTGGCGAATCACATGGTGAAGCTTTGGGCGGAATTATTGATGGTTGTCCTCCCGGAATTGAAATAAATTTAGAGGCAATTCAACACGAAATGCAACGCCGCAAACCAGGTCAATCTTCTATTGTAACCCAACGAAAAGAAGAAGACGAAGTGCAATTGTTATCGGGTATTTTCGAAGGAAAAACAACCGGAACTCCAATAGGATTTATCATTCCAAATACCAATCAAAAATCAGACGATTATTCACATATCAAAGATTCCTATCGACCAAGTCATGCGGATTATGTGTATGAAAAAAAATACGGAATTCGAGATTATCGTGGTGGCGGAAGAAGTTCTGCTCGTGAAACCGCATCTCGTGTTGTAGCTGGAGCAATTGCAAAACAGGTTATAAAAGATATTAAAATCAATGCATTTGTTTCGTCTGTTGGTGAAATTTTTATCGATAAACCGTATCAAGATTTAGATTTTTCATTAATTGAATCGAATGCCGTGCGTTGTCCCGATTTGGCTTCGGCAGAAAAAATGGAAGCTTATATTAAAGAAATTAAAAAACAAGGCGATACTGTTGGCGGAACCATTACTTGTGTAATTCAGAATGTTCCTATCGGATTGGGCGAACCTGTTTTTGATAAATTGCATGCCGAATTAGGAAAAGCAATGTTATCGATAAATGCCGTTCATGGCTTTGAATATGGCAGCGGATTTTGTGGCGCACGAATGAAAGGAAGCGAACATAACGATTTGTACAACGAAGACGGAACTACAAAATCGAATCTATCTGGAGGAATTCAAGGCGGAATTTCTAACGGAATGGATATTTATTTTAGAGTAGCATTTAAACCAGTTGCGACTTTAATTCAGAAACAAGATGTTTTAACCAATCAAAATACCATTGTAGAACAACAAGGAAAAGGGCGTCACGATCCATGTGTTGTGCCACGAGCAGTGCCAATTGTTGAAGCAATGGCTGCAATTGTACTAGCCGATTTTTATTTACTAAACAAAACTTACTTATAATTTAATGACTACAACCGAACAACCAAAAAAATCCTTTTTAAGCAATTTAACGGTTCAAATTTTAATTGCAATGCTTCTTGGAGCAGTGCTAGGAATTTACATTCACAATAATTACGATGCCGAATTTGCTAAAAATTTTAGTGATAAAATTAAAATGTTGGCAACAATCTTCATTCGATTAGTTCAAATGATTATTGCGCCATTAGTTATTTCAACATTGGTAGTTGGAATTGCAAAACTTGGCGATATAAAATCAGTGGGTCGAATAGGAGGAAAGGCGATGGGTTGGTTTTTTACAGCATCATTCGTGTCCTTATTAATTGGATTGTTTTGGGTAAACATTTTGCAACCTGGAGTTGGTTTAAATTTGACTGATGTTGATGTTGCAACAGCATCTGAAGTTACCGACAAGACCAAAGTTTTTTCGGCTCAAAATTTTGTTGAACATATTATTCCAAAGAGTGTTTTTGAAGCATTAGCAACAAACGAAATTCTACAAATTGTAATTTTTTCTATTTTCTTCGGATTGGCTGCAGCTTCAATTGGAGACCATGCTAAACCAGTAGTTAAAGTATTAGATGTTATTTCGCATATCATTTTAAAAATGGTAAATTATGTGATGAAATTTGCTCCACTCGGAGTTTTTGGTGCCATTGCTGGTGTGTTTGCTATCAGAGATTTAAACGAATTATTGATTACTTATGCCAAATTTTTTGGTTCATTCTTAGTTGGGATTTCATCACTTTGGGTAGTTTTATTATTGGTTGGATATTTGTTCTTAAAAGGACACATGACCACTTTGTTGAAACGAATAGTTGGTCCGTTAATCATTGCATTTGGAACAACAAGTAGTGAAGCTGTTTTTCCAAAATTGACAGAAGAATTAGAACGATTGGGTGTAAAAGATAAAATAGTATCATTTATGTTGCCCTTAGGATATTCATTCAATCTTGACGGAAGTATGATGTACATGACTTTTGCAAGTATTTTTATTGCGCAAGCCTATGGAGTGCATTTAGATATACCAACACAAATGACCATGTTATTAGTATTAATGCTTACTAGTAAAGGAATTGCCGGAGTTCCAAGAGCCAGTTTAGTAGTTGTTGCCGCTACTTGTGGCATGTTTGATATTCCAATTGAAGGCATTGCTTTAATACTTCCCATAGATCACTTTTGTGATATGTTTAGAAGTGCTACCAACGTGTTGGGTAATGCTTTAGCAACTACTGTTGTAGGAAAATGGGAGAAGGATTAAATTTTTTGTTTTTTTCAAAAAAAAAATAGTACATTTGAAATTAAATCAAAAAAACTATTTACTTATGAAAAAAATTTTACTTTCAGCATTTTTAATGTTAAGTGCCGTATTGTCTGCTCAACAAAATTGCGGTAGTGCTGTAGAAATTACTGCTAATGGCACTGTAACTGCTCCAGCCATAACAGGCACTTACGTAATTTCTTGTGATCAAACCAATGTAGATGGTGCTGGACCTTATGCTGGTGTTTGGTATAAGTATACACCAACATCAAACGGAACAATAGCAATAAGTTCAAATTTACCATCAAATGTCGCGCCTAATAGTGTTGATACTAGGTTGTCTGTTTGGCAAGGTGCATCATGTTCAGCGTTAACGTGTGTTGGTGGTTCAGATGACGTTTCTGCAACTGTTTTTTTATCAACGTTTAATTTTAATGCTGTAGCAGGTACAACCTATTATTTTCAATGGGATAGCAGGTGGTCTGCTCTTGGTTTCAATTTTACATTTAATTTTACTCCAGTTTCATGTTTCCCTGTAACTACAATAAGTCCAGTTACTGCTGTTAGTACAACATCAGTAACCTTAAATTGGGCAGCAGCAACATTAAATCCAGCAAATTACAATGTTGAGTATGGTCCACTTGGTTTTACTTTAGGAACAGGAACTTTGGTAACAACTCCAACTAATTCAATTACATTAAATGGATTGTCTGCATCAACTGGATATGATTATTATGTTAGAAGTAATTGTGGAACTTCACAAAGTGCTTGGACTGCGGTAAATTCTTTCTCTACTGCAAGAGTTTGTCCTCAAAGTTTTGGTTTTGAAAACAACAGCGAATTAGTTGGTTGGTCTACTTTTGGAAATGGTTCATATGGTTTAAGTGCTAACGCACCTACTTTAGCCCAAGCTGGAAATTTTTATTGGATTTTTAATACTAATGCTACTGCAGTTTCTAACAATTGGTTGTTCACACCTGCTTTTTCTTTACAAGCTAATGAAGCTGTAACAATTACATTTTGGGTGAGATGTGCAACAGCAAGAAGTTTAAGATTAACTGTAGGTAATTCTACAGTACCAGCAACACAAACAACACAATTGTGGGCAAATGCTGCTTTAAATAATCCAACTTACACACAATTTACTGCTACATTTACTCCATCAACTTCTGGTAATTACTATTTTGGTTGGAATGATATATCAACTGCACAAGCAGTTGCTACTATGAGAATTGACTCAATTAACTTTAGTTCTGTTCTTTCTACAAATGAATTTTCTGACTCTAAATTTACTGTTTATCCAAATCCAACAAAAGGTTTAGTTGATATTTCAAATGATTCTGATGCTTCAATTTCATCTATAGAATTATCTGATATTAACGGTAGAGTTGTGAAAAATATTATTTTTAATGATAACCAAACACAAATTGATATTTCTCAATTATCGCAAGGAATGTATTTAATGAAAATTGTTTCTGATAAAGGAATTGCAGTTAAGAAAATTGTAAAAGAATAATACAACAGTTCACACAATACAAAAAAAGACTAAGTTTTCGCTTAGTCTTTTTTCTTTTTATTACTTCCCATCATCAGGAAAATTGCGCTTACTAATCCGATGATTACTAAGGAGAATACGCCAACCATAATGAAAGCGCCGTTATCCCAAGAATACAGCGGATGAACTATTTGTATCATAATTTAAATTGTTTAGGTTACCCAAAATTACTTCTAATAACCAAACATAAATATGATATTTGTCATACTACAAAAACTTCGATTTTAATGCTGCAGTCGGAATCATACAGCTCTCTTTTTTGCCATACCATTTGTAGCGATTCTTGGCAACAAAATCATAAATAAAATTGAACGACTTTCCTGTAAACGATAAGTAACTCACTATTTTATGCCAACTGTTTAATTCCTTTGCAATTCGCATGGCGGCTTCGGCTTTATAATAGTAGGCAATTCCAGGTTCATAAAGTATAATACTATCAATGTTGTCTGTTTTTACACCAATGTGTTTTAGAATTTGAATTCCCAGTTCCGATTGAATTGCAACAAACCGAAATATATCTTTACTATCATGCTTAATGATAAATTGAACCGATGCATCGCACAAATTGCAAACGCCATCAAACAAAATAATCTTTTTATCTTTTGGTAGATTTTCCATGACTATTTTTTTAAGGCGTCAACAAATTCTAACACCTCCAAACTTACAGTAGAAGTAAAAACACCGTAATTTACAACTGCCTTGTTTTTTTCAATCTTATCAATAGTTCCGACAGCTTTTCCGTCATTCATTCTAACTCTGTCACCAACTTTTAGCGTTACTTTTGGTTTTTCAGGAACAATACTTGCTTTTATTTTCTTCTCTTTTTTCTCCTTGCGAATCTCTTCAACTTTTACTGTAACTTCTTCTACAACTTGCTTTTGGAT
>NZ_DQDX01000034.1:602-6013 GCF_003525665.1 Flavobacterium sp. | reverse complement strand
TCCGCTTTTTCTTTAACCGATAATTTTCTGCGCTTGCTGTTTTCAATTTCTACAATCTTGAGCAGTTCACCAAGAAGTACTTTTTTATTTTTATTGTTGAAATAGGATTCTGATAAATCATCAAGCTTTTGTCCAATATAAATCAATCGCTGATTGGCATCATATAATTCTTGATAACGCTCTAATTTCTCTTTAATTTTAGCGTTCGTGATTTCCATTTTCTTGCTTTCCTCACGTGCTTTTGTTTCTTCTTCTTTCAAATTTAAAGACGTTTTTTCCATCTTCGAACGCTCTTTTTGAAGTGTAGCAATTGTTTTGTCAAATCGAACTTTGCCACCTTCAATTTTCTTTTTCGCACGATTGATTAATCCGTAAGGTATTCCGTTTTTCTGTGCTACTTCAAAGGTGAACGAACTTCCAGCTTGACCTAAAATCAATTTGTACATGGGTTCTAACGATTTTTCGTCAAACAACATATTGGCATTGGATGCAAATGGTAATTCGTTTGCTAGTATTTTCAAATTCGAATAATGCGTTGTAATAATTCCGAAGGCTTCTCTATGATAAAATTCTTCTAGGAAAGTTTCTGCCAAAGCACCACCAAGTTCAGGATCAGAACCTGTTCCAAATTCGTCAATTAAGAACAACGTTTTTGAATTGCATTTTTTCAAAAAGTAGTTCATGTTTTTTAATCGGTAACTGTAAGTACTTAAATGATTTTCAATAGATTGATTGTCTCCAATATCGGTGAGAATTCTATCAAATAAAAACGTTTCGCTGCGTTCGTGAACCGGAATCAACATCCCACTTTGTAACATCAATTGCAATAATCCAACGGTCTTTAACGAGATTGTTTTTCCTCCAGCATTAGGTCCAGAAATTACAATAATTCTATTTTCGTCGCTTAATTCAATAGTTTGTGGATACGTTTTTTCGCCTTTATTTTTATTATTCAAAAACAGAATAGGATGGAAGGCATCTCTAAAAAACAACCTTTTTTCTTCGATAATTGTTGGTAATAAACCATTGATTTTATTGGCGTATTTTGCCTTTGCAGCAATTACATCAATATCACTTAAAAAATCTTGGTACTGTTTTAATAAATCTAAAAACGGACGAATATCATTGGATAATTTCTTTAAAATTCGTGTGATTTCTTCGCGTTCTTCGTATTCTAAATTGCTCAATTCTCTCGAATATTTCAGCGTAGCTTCGGGTTCAATGTAAGCAATACTTCCAGTTTTGGAACTTCCCAAAATAGAACCTTTTACTTTACGGCGATACATGGCTAAAACTGCCAAAACGCGTCGGTTTTCTACAAAACTTTCTTTGATGTCATCCAAATAACCCAAACCGTTGTACTGACTTAAAGCAGTACCAAAACTCTGGTTGACTTTACCACGAACCACACTCATATCGCGACGAATATTAATTAAATCGGGTGAAGCATTGTCTTTAATCACGCCATATTTATCAACAACTTCATCAATTTTTTGTATAATGTATTTGGTATATTCTACTTGAACAGCGCGTTCGTTTAATTTAGGATAATAATCATTGAATTTCTTTAAGAAAAGCAATAAAACATTCACAGTTTCTGATAGTGTGGCAATTTTTCTAAAGGTGGGAACTTCTAGAAAACTGTCTTCAATTCCCAACATTTTTAAATCGGTAGAAATGTTTTCGAATCCGTGGTTTGGAATAGCGTTATTATTGGTGTACGACGAAACATATTCGGAGGTTTGCAATAGCGAATTCATTAACAATTCTTTATTGCTAAACGGCGTAATTTGTAATGCTTTTTCTTTACCAATTTCGGTATTACAAAGTGCCGAAATGGTTTCCAAAATGGTGTTAAATTCTAAGTCTTGAAGGGTTTTATCTGTAATAGAAATCATTAGTTGAGTTTAGAATTTCAAAGTTACGAAGGATGTAATCCATATTGCAATAGATTTTTATATTTTTGATAAAAAATTATGATATGTTTATAAACGACCTTTCGTGGCAAAATCATTTATCAGCCGAATTTCAAAAACCCTATTTCATTGAACTGATGCAACAAGTGGATGAGGAATACCAGAATTTTACTTGTTTTCCTCCAAAGGATTTGATTTTTAATGCTTTCGAAAAATGTTCGTTTGATGATTTAAAAGTCGTAATTATTGGTCAAGATCCGTATCATGGTGATGGTGAAGCCAATGGATTGTGTTTTTCTGTAAACGATGGCATTAAAATTCCACCTTCGTTACGCAATATATTTGCTGAGATTAATTTGGAATTTGATACGATTTTTACTCCAACTTCAGGAAATTTAGAACGATGGGCAAGTCAAGGAATTTTACTTTTAAATGCTGGATTAACAGTAAGAAAAGATGTAGCCAACAGTCATAAACATTTAAAATGGAATGTTTTCACAGATGCTGTAATTAAAACCATTTCTGATGAAAAAGAACATGTAGTTTTTTTACTTTGGGGAAGTTTTGCTCACAAAAAAGGAAGCCAAATTGATACTGAAAAACATTTGGTTTTAGAATGCGGACATCCGTCGTTTGCGCATTCGCATAAAAAGTGGTTTGGAAACAATCATTTTAAATTGACTAACGAGTATTTGAGTTCTAAAGATGAAAGTGTTATTAATTGGTAAGAGAAGTTCAAATGAATGGCTAACTATCCCGAAGTTTCGGGACTGATTGCAAGGGAATCTTGTCTTTTGAGACGAAATGGAAAGGCAGCAGGAACATGGATTACAAATAAAGACCAATCCCGAAGCTTCGGGAATTCGCTCCTAATTGTTTTAACTTAAGAATATTAGAATACTCACGATAAAATGGTAATTGATTGCTAAAAAAAAGCGTTTCAAATTGAAACGCTTTATAATTATTTAGTTATTTGTGAAATTAGCTTTAATTTTTTCATCATCGCCATCTTCATCGTAATCACCATTTTGAGTGATTTGTAATTCGGTTGCGCTAATTTTTGTGACTTTTCCGCTGAAGTTATCTCCATCAATTGAAACTGCAACTGTATTACCTTCTAAAACCCAACTTCCAGTTAAAGTTTCAGTATCTAATGGACTACAAGTATTAATATAATGTTCAATGTATGTTCCATCAGCTAAAAATTGAATGTAGTCTTTGCTACAAGCTTGATGTCCGTAAGCATCAGTTTGACCATTTGCTTGGAAACTTTTGTAGTACCATTTTTTTACTAATTTTTCTTCTGTTACAGAAACAGATTCGTCAGACGAGCAAGATGTCATTAAAGACAATGCAACAAATGCTAAAGCAAATAATTTTTTCATAAATTAAATTGTTTTTAAGTTTGGTGCAATTTATCTATTTTTTTTAAATATTTCTTTTTTTTTTGCATTTAAACAAAGATAAAATTAAAAAAAATTAATGAAAAAATGCTAATTCAAAGTCAGCGCTCCCAAAATCTCTTCACTTAGAAATGGTCCGCCAGGATAATGTGCAGTGTAATCTAGGTTTAGCCATATTTGTCCGCGTTCGTCTATATGATAATTTACGACTTTATCTTTACTTTCATTGACGAAAAGTACTTGCTTAATGAGGTAGTTTACGGCTTCAAAATCTTTCTTTGTGCCAATAAGAATCTCTGGATAAATATGACCATCGGTGTGAATTAAACGTGGCGTTCCACCAATAGCTCTAACGCAAGCTGCCATTAAAATAGAATGATCGTCGCAATCACCAGACAAATAAGCTAACGATTCGGATGCTGTGGCAATGTAATCTTTGTTTTTGGGATCGCTCACATAATTCCAACGGCTGTTGATTTCTTTGAAAACGGCGAAACATTGAATGATGGTTGCATAGTCTCTAAAATCGTCTTTACTTTTTCTAAAGTGCTTGGTCGTTGCCATCAAAGCAAAGCTTCGAACCTTTGGATTATCATATTCGATGGCATCCAAAACCTTGGATTTATTGGGAAAAGGAAGCATTTTGGAAATGATAATATCTTGCGGATTCGGATTGTCTGACATGAAATACAACATGTATTGGTAGTCTTCAAAAACGCTTTTAAAGCCGTAACCACCAAAAACGGTTCCAACGAATAAAGACACTAAATAAAGGAAAATGGAAATTAATATAATCTTGCGCATCGCTCTTAAAATGAGCTGAATAACTACGATTATCAAGATGAAAATTAGTACTCTATCAATGTGCCAAAACCAATTGGCATCAATGGTATTTTGATGTACAATAAGAAAAATAGGAATGGTAAGTAAAATATTTAGTACAAAAATAATAATCGTGTCCCAAGGCTTGTTCACCTGGAATTTGGACATTATTTGGTCGTAAGTTAATTTTACTTTTTGTATCATACAGTTACAAAACCGCGAAGCTAAAGGGCTTTTACAATTTTAGCAAATGTACCTTTTTTATCAATAATTTTAAGGTCAAAGAGTTGATTTTGAATTTTGTTTAACATTTCTTTAGATAATGCACTTTGCGACCATTCGGTTATAGACAGCCATTCTCTAATATCTTCTATCTTTTGATGGTATTTTTCTGCTAAAGCAGCGTCAATACCTTCAATTTCTTTAAAACTTTGGGTTTTTATGTTAATGATTTCAAGAATTTGAGCAATAGTATTGGGATGTTTTTTCAAGACCTCATCACGAACGGCAATCACAAAACAAGGCCAAGGCGTAGGGCAATCGGCTACTTTTCTAAAGATGCCTTTGTCAACTAGTGGTTTGGTCATGAATTTTTCCCACATGAAATAATCAGATGCACCTTTTGCCAAACTTTCTACCGCGCCATCGATGGTATTCACAATTTCGAATTTCAAAGTATCGGTATTCCAACCTTGATTATTAGCATTCACGTAAGCCATCAATTGCGAACCCGAACCCAAACGAGAAATAGCAACTTTACCATTTTCTAAATCAGAAAGCGTTTGATACTTAGATTTGGCATCCACGTGAATTCCCCAAACTAGCGGACTTTCAACATAAACCTGCACAATCTTACTTGCATTGCCACCCACAATATCTTTCACAATTCCTTCCGACAAAATCACGGCAATATCGGTCTCACCATCACGAAGCATCTGACACATTTTTCCAGTTCCTTCAGGAACATCAGTCCATTGCAAGTCGATTCCAACGGCTTCAAACTCGCCATTATCAATACTCAAATGCCAAGGCAAATTGAAATGTTCTGGAACGCCTGCGATTTTTATATGATTCATTTTTTTTAAAAGTTTATGAGTTTAGAAGTTTATAAGTTTAAAAGGAATGCTCTTCAAAAAAATAGTTTTCAAACAACTGAGAACAGACATCTGAGAACAGACAACTGAGAACTGATAACAGACAACAGACAACTGAGAACTGACATCTGAGAACAGACAACTGAAATCTGCAATCTGCCATCTGAAACCTGAAA
>NZ_DQDX01000034.1:0-432 GCF_003525665.1 Flavobacterium sp. | reverse complement strand
CATTTTATCGATTTTCATCTTATTGAAACCATAATCTAACCATGCGATGGAAGCTTCGGTTGCGTAACCTTTATTCCAGAATTTTTCTGCTAAACGATAACCATAATCATAGAAATTGGTGTTACCGTTTTCTACGTGATCGTTTACAAATTTGATTCCTGTCCAACCAATAAACTCGCCAGTTTCTTTTAATATAGTTGCAAATCGACCAATGTTATTTTCAGCATATTGTCGGTTTACGTATTCAATAACCTTGATGCTTTCTTCAATTTCTTTTTCTGGTTTTTGCCATAAATACTTATGCACTTCTGGATTTTTGTTCATGTCAAATAACGCCTGTGCATCCGATAAAACTAACGGACGATGAATAAGACGTTCTGTTTCTAATACTAAATTCATATTCAATTCTCTAAATTCTATTCTCTATATTCT
>NZ_DQDX01000035.1:1016-9523 GCF_003525665.1 Flavobacterium sp. | reverse complement strand
CAATTGCTAATTCCAAATAGTACGAAAAAAACAAAAAATTTAATTTTCATAAAAATAATTTTTAATAAAAGTACAGAATTAAATCAAATATCAAATTATGTACATATCTAAAATCTTATATCTAAAATCTAATATTAAATTCTACCTTTGCACCGCAGACCGCCTTATCGACTCGTCTTTTGGGACGAGTAGGAAAGTCCGGACACCAAAGAGTAGCATATTGGGTAACGCCCAACCGTTGAAAGACGAGGACAAGTGCAACAGAAAGTATGTACAGTTCGGCTGTAGTGAAACCAGGTAAACTCTATGCGGTGAAATTTCAAGTATATCGACATTTAAGGATTACTCGTCCGTTGTCGAAGGGTAGAAAGATTGATCTCGTTGGTAACAACGAGACTAGATAAATGATAAGGTATCGTCTCGTTTTTAGGAACGAGACGAGAACAGAATCCGGCTTATAGGTCTGCTTTTTTTTTATTATTATGATACAGGTATTAAAATTATTGTTTGGGAGTTTGTTTTCTAAAAAATCTTTAGAAAAAACTTTAATTGATTCTAAATTAGGAAAATTGATATGTATCTATAAAAAGGAAGATATCTACTTTACTTGGGATACCGAATACAAGTATAAAAACAAAAATGGAGAACCAATTTCAATTAGTATAGACGGTGATACTAATGGTCCATTTTCAAGTACATTGCAGAAAACGTATCAAATAATGGATTCAATTGCTGAATTGCAATCTAAAATACAAACCAAAATTGATTCGCAATTCCCTGAAAAAAATATCGATTTAATAAGAGATTTTAATTTAGAAGATCTTTACATTTACCTTGAAGAGGAAACCAATTCGGTAGACTATGAATTTGAATATTACTCAAATGATTCTGAAATAATGATTTCTGTAGAATTCGTTAATGATGAAATAGAAGCTGTAGAATTTTATTAATTACTCTTCCTCACTTTCATCTTCCTCATCATCAACCTCAAACTCATAAAACGAAAACACAGAACCACCATAATTCTTTTGAAAAGAAAAATGCATCATGTGGTCAAGTTTGGTATGTTTTGAATGTTCCATAATCATCATACCTTCTTCGTCTAACAATTCGTTTTCGAAGACCAATTCGATTAGTTTTTCAAATTCCTTTTGCTCAATTCCATAAGGCGGATCGGCAAAAATAATATCGTAACTACCTTTGTGTTTTTCTAAAAATTTAAAGACATCACTTTTAATAGCAGTGATATTCAAATCAAATTCTTTCGCCGTTTTCTTAATGAAATTCACGCAACCCATATCGCCATCGATACACGTAATGTTATCACATCCACGCGAACCAAATTCGTAGCTAATGTTCCCAGTTCCAGCAAATAAATCCAAAACCTTCAATCCCGAAAAATTGAAATGATTGTTCAGCACATTAAACAACGCTTCCTTACTCATATCAGTCGTTGGACGAACTGGTAAGTTTTTTGGAGCTGTTATTCGTCTTCCTTTGTATTTTCCAGAAATTATTCTCACGAGTGAAGTAGTATAAAGTGTTCGCGGTTTTCTTTTTCCGTGAAGTTATTTGTAAAATCAGAAACATTAAATAAACTTATGTTTCTAATGTATTTGTAGGCAATTTGATAAAAAGCATCGGTTTCAACAATCGCTCCAAGCAATTCCAATTTGAAATTCTCAGGATTCAACTGCAATTGTTCGGCAGTAAAAAGAATGTAGTAAATAAAATCTTCAGGCGTTTTGTATTCAAACGAATTAAACAAATGCAACTTCTGATTCTGAACCACAATAATCTCAAAATGACTTTCACTTACATGAACAAACATCTTGCGTTCCTCATTATTCTTAGATAAATCCAATAATTTTGAAACCAAAACACTATTCGCATGTTTGTATTCAAACGAACCATATTGGTCAATAAAAAAGTTATTCATATTCACATACGGAATGTAAACATTATTCATTTCATATTTATCTAAAGCATCAAAAGTGAAAAAATCGGTTTCAAAAACCTTCGTATTGTATTGCAAATAACTTCCTAAAAACTCCTCGTCAAACAAAGCTGTCGGCACAAAAGTCGACAAATTATTACTATGGAGAATCTCAATTTCATCATATTTATGACTCAATTCAGGATGTTCTCTAAAAACCGAAGCAAACAAATCTTCAATCTTCGCACTACGCTGAAAACTATCAAAATGAATGTTATGCAACACCACAGGTTTGCCACTCAAAGTATCAAATACACAAAACGACAACCCATTCAAAGAAACTTGAATAGCTAGTTTTTTATAAGTTTTGTCCGTAATACTCATTTTGAAATTCCATTTTTAACACCGCAAACTTACGATTTTTATTTTTAAGGAGCGAATGGTTTGGGCATTTCTACAAACCTTATTCCTGCTTTCCGCGTTACAAGGTAACTGCTCCAATCAGGGCTAATTAGTCATCCATTTTTACAAAATCAGATTTTCAAAACAACATTAAGTTTAGCAACACAGATTAGAGAAATTTGAGAAATTTATAATATCTGTGAAAATTATTCCAATTTCTTAAATCAGTGTTCCTTGCATTATTTTAAATTATCGAACTTTCAGAACCAATTAAAGAAATCTGTGAAAATTATTCCAATTTCTTAAATCTGTGTTCCAAAAAATGTTAATAAACTAAACTCCTAAACATTCAAACTTCTAAACATATTTCTGTACTTTGCGGTTAAATAATTCCAAGTGGCAACCAAAAACTTCTATTCCATTTTATCCCAAAACTTCCCGTTTAATCCCACGATTAAGCAAGATGCCTTCTTTCAAAAAATCGCAGTTTTCATCACCAATGTCAACAACGACAGCATTTTTGTACTAAAAGGATACGCAGGAACAGGAAAAACCACCGTAATTTCTACCATTGTAAACAATCTAATTGAAGTCAATAAAAAATACGTTTTGCTAGCGCCAACAGGTCGCGCTGCCAAAGTCATTGCCAATTATTCCAACAAACCAGCTTTTACAATTCACAAGAAAATTTATTTTCCAAAGAAGTCGAGTGGTGGCGGAGTGGCTTTTACAATGCAACAAAACAAACACAAAAACACCATTTTCATAGTCGATGAAGCTTCCATGATTTCTGATGTTGCCGCCGAAAGCAAAATGTACGAAAACGGAAGTTTGCTCGACGATTTAATCTCCTACATCTATAGTGGTGAAAATTGTAAAATGATTTTACTTGGCGACACGGCACAACTTCCGCCAGTGAATTTAGATATTTCGCCAGCATTAAACACCGATACATTAGAACTCAATTACGACAAAAAAGTAGATTGGATTGAACTCGACGAAGTAATGCGTCAAGAACTAAACTCCGGAATTCTCTACAACGCCACCGAATTACGTGAACTTTTAAAAGACAGTTTCATCACCGAATTCAAATTCAAGTTGCGAGGATTCAAAGACATTGTTCGCCTTACTGATGGTTATGATATTCAAGATGCCATTAACCAAGCCTACAGCAATTATTCTATTGAAGATACGGCGTTTATTGTGCGTTCCAACAAAAGAGCGAACCAATACAACGAACAAATTAGAACTAAAATCCTCGACAAAGAAAGCGATTTATCTACTGGCGATTTCTTAATGGTCGTGAAGAACAATTATTTTTGGTTGAAAGAAAAAGACGAAGCTGGTTTCATTGCCAATGGTGACATCATCGAAGTTTTGGAAATTTATAGTTTCAAAGAATTATACGGATTCAAATTTGCCAAAGTCAAAATACGAATGGTCGATTATCCAAACCAAATTCCGTTTGAAACCGTACTGATTTTAGACACTATTAAAAGCGAATCACCATCCTTAACCTATGAGCAATCTAACCAATTGTATGAAGAAGTGATGAAAGATTACGAACACTTAACCACCAAATACGCCAAATTCCAAAAAGTAAAAGAGAACGAATACTTCAACGGATTGCAAGTAAAATTCTCTTACGCCATAACCTGCCATAAAAGCCAAGGCGGACAATGGAACACTGTTTTCATAGAACAACCGTATTTACCTGAAGGCATCGACAGAGATTACATTCGTTGGCTTTACACCGCAATTACAAGAGCAAAAGACAGATTGTATTTGATTGGGTTTAAGGATGAGAGTTTTTTGGAGTAGATTATAGTAAATAGTTATATTTGGTATTAATAAACATTATAATTTTAAAAGAGTTATTTATATTTATTAGTTAGAAACAAGCTCATGAAAAATCTCACCAAAATAAAAGGAGTAAAAATTAATTTTGTTGAATTCGATACAACTAAAAACTGGATTGATGAATTTCCAAACAAAGATTGGTCAGTAGTTATTTTTGCTGATGTGCTCAATAGAAATTATTTCGATGAAATTATTCGAAAAGTAATTGATAGAAATGTTTTATGGATTAGTAGCGTGGGCAAGCAACAAGATTTGATACACGATATGTCTGATGATGAAATATTAATTCGAGATATCGAAAATGGTTATTTGCCAAACCATGATATAATGACTATTGGAGTAACTGATTTAATAGATGGTTTGTTCAGTGGAATATTTCTTCCTATTCAATCTGAAGAAAATATTCAAGAAATTGTTATTATTGATGTAGAAAAGTTAAATTATAACAAAATAATTTCTGCTATTGAAAAATTACAAAAAGAATATACTTAAACGATAGCGTGGATTTTTATTCATAGTCAAAAAACAAGATCAACAACATAGACATCCTATTTTATGAATATATTAAAAAAAATATTTTCAAATAATACTACTAAAAGCAATCTCTTTAAATATGTCTTTGTTGAATTAGATGGAAGTGTTCGAGAATTGTTTCAAAATGAAAAAGAATATTTAACAGAAGCATTTCATCCAAACGATGGTGGAAGACCATATATTAAAAACAATTATAATCAATTACTTCTAGATAATAAGATTGATGGATTTTTAGAAAGAAGAAAAGTTCCAAAAGAAATAAATGTAAAACTAGTTGATTGATTTCTTATGAAAGAAGTTATTTTTGATATAAAACGAGGAATTTCAGATAATTGTTCAAGAGAATTAATTATCAATGAACATTATTTAAGTTTTGAAGATAAAGATACTGTAAACAACACTTTTACAACTTTTAATAAAGAGGAGATTATTGCCTACAGATTCGGTATAAAATGGACAACGTTCTATTTTACTTTTGGTAGAGAGTATCAAATTTTCATTAAAAATCAAGTTGGAAAAGAAATAAAGATTAATTTTATAACCTATTTTGGTAATAAAAAACATGATTACCATTCAAAATATCAAGAAATTCTGAATTCTTTATGGGATAATTATTTTTCGGAGATAATAAATAATTACATTGATAAACACAATAAAGGAGAAGATTTTCAAATTGAAAATGTGGTATTTACCAAAGATTACATTTGTTTAAAAGTTGATAATTTGGTTAAGCAAAAAGAAATAAAAATTCTTTGGAACGACATTAGAACAAAAAATTATCAAACCTATTTTGCAATATACTCAAATACAAATCCTACTGATTTAAACAAAGCATTTAGTTATTTAGATGATTGGAATACAGGAATAATTTATAGTGTTTTGAGGACAATTTTGAGAGATAAAAATATTGAATCATATAATTCTAACCAATAAACCATGGCACTAATAAACGTACATCTAAACTATAACGGAAACGCAGAAGAAGCATTTACATTTTACAAATCGGTTTTTGGTGGAGAATTCACTAAAATTACGCGTCTCAAAGATTTAGAAAGTCCAGATTTTCCAGTAGATGAAAAAGACGCCAATAAAATCATGCACATTGCTTTACCAATTGGCAACAATACGCTAATGGCAAACGATGTTCCAAGCTTTTTAGGAACCGTAAACGAAAACGAAAACCGATCAAAAATTGCAGTTTCAGCCCAAAGTAGAGAAGAAGCCGATAAATTTTTCAACGGACTTTCTGCAGGCGGAACAGTTGAAATGCCGATTCAAGATAGTCCTTGGGGTTCTTATTTTGGAATGTTCAGAGACAAATACGGCATCGAATGGATGATCGATTTTGATTCGAATTCTTAAAAGAAAATAGTTGATTTAATAAAAATCACTACCTTTGATACTATCAAATGATACTATCAATGAAACCACCTTACGAAATTACATCTTTAATTTTAAAGCTAATTACATCAATTTCAGAGAAAATCGGGCAAGTTAATGCGGTTTATTTGGTAAAACAATCTCCACAATTACGTAAGCAAAATAGAATCAAAACCATTCATTCTTCACTTCAAATAGAAGGAAACACATTAACTGAAGAACAAATTACTGCAATTATTGAAAACAAAAGAGTTTTAGCGCCTCAAAAAGATATTGCTGAAGTTCTAAACGCACTTGATGTTTATGACAAGTTAAAAACTTTCAAGCCACATTCTGAAAAATCATTTCTCGAAGCACATCAAATTTTGATGAAAGATTTAGTTGAAAACAGCGGCAGTTACAGAAAAAATAGCGTCGGAATTGTAAAAGGCTCTAAATTGGCTCATCTTGCGCCACCAGCAGAAAACTTATCGTTTTTGATGAAAGATTTGTTCAATTATGTCAAAAATAAAGAAGAATTGACATTAATAAAAGCGTGTGTTTTTCATTACGAAATGGAATTTATTCATCCGTTTTTAGATGGCAATGGAAGAATGGGAAGGCTTTGGCAAACTGTTATTTTGATGAACGAGTATCCAGTTTTTGAGTTTTTACCAATTGAAACCATCATCAGTGCAACACAAGAAAATTATTATAAAGCGTTGTCAATTAGTGATAAACAAGGAAAATCGACTGTTTTTGTAGAATATATGTTAGACGTAATTGATAAAGCATTATTTGAATTATTAAAATTCAATAATCGAATTTTAACCGATAATGATCGTTTAGATTATTTTATTTCTTTGGGTAAAAAAGAGTTTAAACGAAACGATTACATGAATGTTTTCAAAGATATTTCATCAGCCACGGCAAGTAGAGATTTGAAAAAAGGCATCGATTTAAATCTTTTAGAAAAAGTTGGAGATAAAAATAAAACGATATATTTGATAAATAATAATCACAAATGAATCTAGAAACCATTTTATCAATTTGCCTCGGAATCGGATTAGCTTCAGCATCAGGATTTAGAGTTTTCTTGCCTGTTTTTGCATTGAGTTTGGCATCCTATTTTAATGTAATTCCACTGAATGAAAGTTGGGCATGGATTGGTGGTTTGCCAGCATTGATAAGCCTTGGTGTAGCCATGGTTTTTGAAATATTTGGATATTACATTCCGTTTATTGATAATTTATTGGATACAATTGCAACGCCATTAGCCGCCATCGCTGGATTTGTAGTTATGTCTTCCACAATGGTAGATATTTCTCCAACAATGACTACAATTTTAGCCATAATCGCTGGAAGTGGTTCTGCAACCGCCTTTCAAGGATTAACAACCACAACACGATTAGCATCCTCCGTAAAAACAGCAGGTTTAGGAAATCCAGTAGTTTCCACCGCCGAAACCGGAACAGCAATAACATTAAGTTCACTAGCAATTTTCCTTCCAATAGTTGCAGTTATCCTCGTTGTTATTATCTTTGGAGTAATTTATTGGATATTTAAAAAGTTAAAATAGTTGCGAGTTGCGTGTTACGAGTTAACCCGAAACTCGAAACTCGAAACCCGAAACCCGAAACTATGAAAATCATCGCCGTAATTCCTGCTCGCTACGCTTCAACACGTTTTCCTGCCAAATTGATGCAAGATTTAGGTGGAAAAACTGTAATTCTTAGAACGTACGAAGCTGCAAAAGAAACCAATCTTTTTGACGATGTTTTTGTAGTTACGGATTCCAATTTGATTTTCGATGAAATAGTTTCTAATGGTGGAAAAGCCATAATGTCTATAAAAGAACATGAAAGTGGGAGCGATAGAATTGCCGAAGCAGTTGCAAATTTAGATGTTGATATTGTAGTAAATGTGCAAGGTGACGAACCTTTCATCAACAAAGAACCTTTAGAAAAAGTCATTGAAGTTTTTAAAAAGGACGCTGACAAAAAAGTAGATTTAGCTTCTTTAATGAGAGAAATCACCAATGAAGATGATATTAATAATCCAAATAATGTAAAAGTTGTTGTCGATCAAAATGGCTTTGCTTTATATTTTTCACGTTCTGTAATTCCTTATCCAAGAGAAGTAAACGTTGGAGTTCGTTATTTTCAACATATCGGAATTTATGCTTTCCGCAAACAAGCACTTTTAGATTTCTATTCACTTCCAATGAAATCATTAGAGGCTTCAGAAAAACTAGAACAATTACGCTATTTAGAATTCGGAAAAAGAATCAAAATGGTAGAAACTTCGCACGTTGGAATCGGAATTGATACAATTGAAGATTTGGAGAAGGCACGAAAATTACTAAATTCCAAAATTTAAATTCCAAAATCGCAACAATTGGAATTTGGAATTTAAA
>NZ_DQDX01000035.1:0-981 GCF_003525665.1 Flavobacterium sp. | reverse complement strand
AATTTAAAATATTGGAATTTCTACGTAATTTCATCATTGTCAAAATACCCTTTGTTTTTTACTTTAGTTGAGAAAAAATTCAAAAATAAAATCACAAAAGAGAGAAAGAAAAGTGCTTGAATACTCGCCAACATTTTTCCGTAAGTTGTAATTGGATAATAGTCTCCAAAACCAATTGAATTTGAGCTAATTATACTGAAATACACTGGATCAAACCAATGTTCGAAAGGTTTATTCATATTGTTTCCAATAGTGTAAAGCACGCCAAATGACACTACAATTTCGATATAATTAAAGAATAATAATAACATCGATCTTTTGTAGGAACGAGGTCTTGTAAATAAATCTGAGGCAAATATTAGTGTAGGAATGTACATCAATGTTTCAATCAATAGGTAAGTCATCAGGTAAATCAGAAAAACTGACGATTGCAATTCATTAATTAAGATGATAAATGGAAAGGCTACTTTTAGCAAAATGTAAATATCCATGATTAAATCTTGGTATTCGGGTCCGATTTTCGAAGCCAAATATTTGATGTAAATCCCAGGAAATAATAATTGTGAAGACGACAATAATAGTCGAACTATCTTTTCAATTCCGTTATCATCTTGATGGTCATTGTTCCAAATAGATTTAATGTTGAGTATTCTTTTTTGAATAGGATTAAATTTGGGTTTATAACTATTCGATACTTTTCCAACGAGAAGTTTCTTTAGAATTGACATTAGTTTGAAAGTTTTTTTATTGTAAAAAGTTCATTGTGAATTTCAACTTTTGGATACATTCTAATAGAATAATTCCCGTTGAATTTCTTTCTGTAATCTAAATTTCTAATTCGGTCTTTTTCGCTGATAACCATTGTGTTAAATAAAATAAAACCTTCTGGATTTAATAGAAAATTTATTCGATTAATGAAGAAATCTTCAAATAAAAAATTAGGCATTTTGGTATCTTGAAAAATATTAATAATTACTAAAT
>NZ_DQDX01000037.1:16816-27875 GCF_003525665.1 Flavobacterium sp. | reverse complement strand
ACCCGAAACTTTGAAACCCGAAACAATTAAAATCCTCCACATAGATAGCAATCATCCGTTATTATGGAACCAACTTCAAGAAGCAGGTTTCACTAACGAAGAAGATTTCACTTCCACCAAAGAAGAAGTCGAAGCAAAAATTCAAGACTATAACGGAATTGTTATACGTTCTCGTTTCAAAATTGATAAAACATTTCTTGACAAGGCAACCAATTTACAATTTATTGCTAGAGTTGGAGCAGGTTTAGAAAGCATCGATTGTGATTATGCTACTGCAAAAGGCGTTCACTTAATTGCTGCACCAGAAGGAAATAGCAACGCAGTTGGCGAACACGCACTCGGAATGTTATTATCCTTAATGAATAAATTAAACCGTTCCGACAAGTTAGTCCGCGAAGGAAAATGGATTCGTGAAGGCAATCGCGGTTACGAACTCGAAGGCAAAACCATCGGAATAATTGGCTACGGAAACATGGGAAAATCATTTGCCAAAAAACTCCGCGGATTTGATGTAAAAGTTCTTTGCCACGATATTCTAGAAAATGTATCCGATGAAAATGCCACGCAAGTTTCTCTGCAAGAACTGCAAAAACAATCCGATGTTTTAAGTTTACACATTCCATGGACGCCACAAACCAATAAAATGGTAAATTCTCAATTTATCAATTCGTTCGCGAAACCATTTTGGTTCATAAATACTTCTCGTGGTAATAACGANNGGTAGAAGCATTACAATCAGGAAAAATTCTTGGCGCTGGTTTAGACGTTTTAGAATATGAAAAATTATCTTTCGAAAATCTATTTATCGATTCCGAAAAACCTGCGGCATTCCAGTATTTACTAGAGTCAGATAATGTTTTACTAACACCACACATCGCGGGTTGGACTTTTGAAAGTCATCAAAAATTAGCTCAAACCATTGTCGATAAAATTATAAATTATTATAAAGTATAACTTTTCTAGTAACTTTTGTAGTAATTGTTCGTCTTATTATTAAAATTTTATATTTTAGTAAACTTAAAAACTAACCAAAAAACAAAATTATGGAATCAAGTAAGGTAGATATGTTCATGATGATGAATTCAAAATATTTTGAAGCACATCAATTAGGATTAATTAGAGAAAAATTAGAAAGTCTAGACGAATCTAAATCTAATTTAATTCACAGCATGCAATTTAAAGATCCAACAACAGCATTAATTATTTCAATTTTTGGTGGTGCATATGGTATTGATAGATTCTACATTGGCGATACTGGATTAGGAATTGCAAAACTTTTAACTTGTGGTGGATTAGGTATTTGGGCAATCATTGATTGGTTTTTAATTCAAGGGTTAACTCGTGAGAAAAACATGGAAGCATTCCATAACTATTTATATTAGACCATGACTAAAAACAAGTTGTATGCTATTATTTCTATAGCTTGTTTTTTGGGCTTAGCCTATCTTTTTTACAAAATAAATTATTCCGAAAGTTCTCATTTAACAGTTTGTATTATTAAAAATGTGACAGGTTACGCTTGTCCTTCTTGTGGTACAACTCGTGCGGTTCAACTTTTTCTTCAAGGAGAAATTGCAGCTTCAGTTTTAATGAATCCTTTCGGAATACTTGTTGCTATTTTAATGATAATTTCTCCAATCTGGATTTTATTTGATGTAATTACTAAAAAAGAAACGTTCTTCTTTTGGTATAAAAAAACAGAAGAAATCATCCGAGTAAAATGGATAGCAATACCGTTAATTATTTTAGTACTTCTCAATTGGATTTGGAATATATATAAAGGATTATGATATACGATACTACTTTTCGCTACAAACCAACAGATCACGAAGCTGAAAAAGCATCCAACAGTTATTTAATGTCTTTAGTAGCTTTAGTTGCTGGTTTGCCGTTGCCAATAATCAATTTGTTTGCAACACTTTTCTTCTATATAGCTAACAGAAAAGGAACTTATTTTGTTCGTTGGCATTGTCTTCAAGCCTTGTTTTCGCAGATGGCTTTGCTTTGCATGAATAGTTTCGGGTTTTGGTGGACGATTTCAATTATTTTCGACGGAAAAAAACCAACCAACTATTACTTTGCTTATTTGTTTACGATAATCTTTTTCAACTTATTAGAATTTGTTTCTACTATTTATAGTGCAGTTCAAACACGAAAAGGAATTCATGTACAACAATGGTTTTTTGGAAGTTTAACTAATTTAATTTGTAAGCCAAATGATAAATAAAACAGTAGTTCAAGGATTAGTTATTGTAGTTTTATTCTTCGGAATGTTCTTCGGATTATCAAGAATTGACTTCGTTTCACTATTTGAAATTAAAGAAAGAACCGCTTCTGCAGAGAATAATATTGGCGATTTAATTTGGAATCAAATTCAGGAAACCGAAGATGTAATTCTAAATGATTCTATTGTAAAAACATTAGATAAATTGATTTTACCAATTTGTGAAGCCAACGATATAGAACGTGATTCATTGAAAGTCCACATTATTGATAAAGACGAAGTAAATGCATTTGCTTTGCCTAATAATCACTTAGTTGTTTACACCGGATTGATTGAAGATTGCAAAAAACAAGAAGCACTACAAGGTGTTTTAGGTCACGAAATTGCGCATATCCAAAACAATCACGTGATGAAAAAACTGTCTAAAGAAATTGGATTATCAGTCATTCTTTCTGCTGCAACTGGAGGAAAAGGCGGCGAGATTTTAAAAGAAATTTTAAACACGTTATCATCAACTGCTTACGACAGAACGTTAGAAAAAGAAGCCGACATGGAAAGTGTAAAATATCTATTAGAAGCCGATATCAATCCAGAACCAATGGCCGATTTTATGTATGAATTAGCACAAGAACACGACATGCCAAATGCATTAGAATGGATTTCAACTCATCCCGATTCTGAGGCAAGAGCCAAATATATTTTAGATTATTTAAAAGGAAAGAAATACAAAAAAACACAAACCTTAACCCAAAAAGAATGGGAAGATTATAAGATTTTGATTAGAAATAATAAGGAATAAATAAAAAAAGCTAAACTGAAAAGTTTAGCTTTTTTTATAATTTTGAACACTGAACACTGAACACTGAACACTGAACACTGAACACTGAACACTGAACACTAAAAACTACTCCAGTTTCTCATTCAATTTTCGCTCCAATTCAGCTTGAAATTCTTCCATTACAGGTTTCATAGTGCTTTCTGGAATATCTGCGATTCTTATGTACATTAAGCCATCTATGGCATTGTTGAATAAAGGATCAACATTGAAGGCAACTAAACGTGCATTTTGCTTGATGTATTTTTTAATTAAAACCGGTAATCTTAAATTTCCAGGTTCTAATTCGTCAATGATTTTATCAAATTTATTCAAATCGGCTTCGGCTTCATCGAAGATGAAATCCTTATCAGCATCTTTTAATTTTACTTTAAATTCCTTTTTAGGATGCACATATTGCGCAATGTAAGGATCGTAATAATTAGATTTCATGAACTCAATCATCAACGACTTTGAAAAATCAGTAAATTGATTGCTTATACTTACACCACCAAGTAAAAATTTATGCTCAGGATAACGTAAAGTTGTATGAATAATTCCGCGCCAAAGTAAGAACAAAGGCATTGGTTTTTGTTGGTATTCTTTAACGATAAAAGCACGTCCCATTTCGATAGAACTCTTCATCATATCGTGTAATTCCGTTTCAAATCGGAACAAATCATTCAAATAAAAACCATCCATTCCATATTTAGGAAAAATTTCTGAACCCAATCCCATTCGATAAGCTCCAGCCACTTTTTTTGTGTCTTCATCCCACAAAAACATGTGATGGTAGTATTTATCATATTTATCTAAATCGATAGATTCGTTTGTACCTTCACCAACTTCACGGAAAGTAATTTCTCTCAAACGTCCAATTTCATGAAGAATATTTGGAATTTTATTAGCTTCTGTAAAAAACACTTCATAGTTCTTACTTTGAAAAAATCTTGAATCGGTTTTACGCAATTCTTCCACTTCAGCAATCATTTTTTCCTGACTTGCAGGCGTAACAATTTTCTTCGGACTTTTTGGTGTTTTTAAATTTGGAACCGTCAATAGTTTGCTTTCTTCATTAAAAGAATTGGCCAACATATAGGTTTTCTTTCTCAAAAATTCTGAATATTCCTCGATAGTTTTATGCTCGTTTTGTTCGGCAACCGAAATTGGTTTTCCAACACGAACTTTAATCACGCGATCTTTTTGAGTCAATAATTCCGATGGTAATTTGGCAGTTCTTAAAGTGTCTCCAATTTTAGAAAGCAAATAAAATAACCTACTATTTTTCGCATGAAAATAAATAGGAACAACAGGAACTTGTGCTTTTCTAATTACTTTAATCGCGCCTTCTTCCCAAGCTTTATCAACTACCAATTTTCCGTCTTTGTAAGTAGAAACTTCTCCAGCAGGAAACATTCCAAGAGGTTTTCCATCACTTAAATGACGTAAAGTTTCTTTAATTCCAATCACACTAGATTTAGCATCTTTATGATTTTCAAACGGATTTACCGGCATGATGTATTTCTTCATCGGCTCAATTCTATGCAGCAAGAAATTGGCAATGATCTTGAAATTGGGTTCTTTTTCCAACATCAATTTCAATAATAAAATACCATCAATTCCTCCAAGCGGATGATTGGAAATTGTTATATAGGCACCGTCTTTTGGCAAACGTTTAAAATCTTCTTCAGGAATTTCAAATTTTATCTGAAACTCATCCAAAATAGCATTTAGAAACTCTAAATCACTAAGGTGTTTGTTTCTATCGTATATTTTATTAAGTGTAGAAATTTTCAGGACTTTCATCAGCATCCAACCAGCGAAAGTGCCAAAAACTCCGTATTTATCAGCATTTATAGCTTTTGCAACTTCTTTAGCAGTGACTAAACCCATTCAGTTTTTTTGTTTATTGAGCAAAAACAAAGATAGTAATTCTTTTAAAGGAATTTTTAAAAAATGCAGAATTCCGAAAATGGTTAAAAAACTATTATAATTCTGAATATAATCTTCAATTTTTGCTGTTTTTAATTACTTTTGAAAAAACTATTAAACGCTATCATGAGAATTATATCCTATAATGTAAACGGAATTAGAGCAGCAATTACTAAAGGTTTTCTAGATTGGTTACAGCAAGCCAATCCCGATGTAATTTGTTTGCAAGAAATAAAAGCCCAAGAAGATCAAATCCCAGTTCTTCAAATTGCAGAAGCAGGTTATCCTTTCCAATATTATTTTCCAGCGGAGAAAAAAGGCTATTCTGGCGTTGCAATTTTGTGTAAAACCGAACCCAAAAACGTAGTTTACGGAACCGGAATTCAGCACATGGATTTTGAAGGAAGAAACCTTAGAGTAGATTTCGAAGACGTTTCCATCATGAGTTTGTACTTGCCATCAGGAACCAATATTGACCGATTGGATTTCAAGTTTCAATACATGGATGAGTTTCAAAACTACATCAATCATCTTAAAAATGACGTACCTAATTTAATTATCTGTGGCGATTACAACATCTGTCATGAAGCGATAGACATTCACGATCCAATAAGAAATGCAACGGTTTCTGGCTTTTTGCCTTCAGAAAGAAAATGGCTTGATGGCTTCATGAAATCGGGATTTGTAGATAGTTTTCGTCATTTCAACAAAGAACCACACAACTATTCTTGGTGGAGTTACCGCGCCGGAGCAAGAGGAAATAATAAAGGTTGGAGAATCGATTACAATCTAGTTTCAGAAACTATCAAACATAGAATGACGCGCGCCGTAATTTTACCCGAAGCCAAACATTCAGACCATTGTCCAATTGTGATTGAGATTGATTAGAAGCTTATCGCGCTGTACGTTGCAATCTTTTCATTGAAAATTGGGTTTTTCTAATTAAAAAAAGAGCTTCCGTTGGTCGCTTTTTTTCATCAAGAAAAATTATATTTTTTCAATAAAAAGCTTTCCATTATTATCTGGGCTAGGGCAATCGTTTTCAATAAAACTATTTCTTAAAACTTCTACCTTTCCAAGAAAAACTACCAAAAAGCGAATAAAATCCAACCAAACTACAAAAGAAAGGATAAACCAAACTACTAGCCAACGGAAAAATAAATTTACCTTTTCTCAAATATTGATTCGATTTCAACAACAATAAATAATCCACAAAATATTTAATTGAAAAAACAATTAGTAACTTTTTCCAAGACAATAAACCATAAACCATAAACCATAAACAACAAACCAAAGAAAAATTCATAGCCAAAACCACAACAGCCAAACTCTTAGAATAATAACCAGAATAACCAGTTGTTTTACTAGCCCATCGAACGCGTTGCATAAACAATTTGTACAAATCGTTTTCAGGTTTTGTTTTTACAATGGTATCAGTATTTTTTAAGTAATGTACTTTATCAGCATGTTTTTTTAATGCTTTTTGTAAAAGAAACACATCGTCGCCACTTGCCATTTTGTTGTTTCCACCAAAACCTCCAATTTCATTAAAAAGTTTTTTAGTGTAAGCAAAATTAGCTCCGTTACACATAAACGGTTTTCCAATTCCGAAACTTCCAATCGTCGTTCCTTGCAAACTCAATAAATCCAATTGCTGAAACTGATGAAACCAATTGTTTTGCGTTTTATAAACCACAGCACCAACAACCATTTCGGCATTATTTTTTTGAATAAAATTATCTAAAGTTAGCAGCCAATTTTTATTTACTACACAATCAGCATCAGTTGTAAGAACCCATTCGTGTTTCAAAATTGGAATCGCTCTAGAAATCGCATCTTTTTTTGGTGAATTGGATAAACGTAAATTTTCTAAAAGAGTTGTTTCAATCAATCCATTCTCCATTCTCCATTTGATATAAACGCGTTCCGAAGCATCGGTAGAAAAATCATCTACCATTATAATTTCAAATAAATCCTTCGGATAATTTAGCTTAGAAATTGACTTTAAAAGTTTAGGTAAATTCTTCTCTTCATTCCTAAATGGGACAATTATCGAGAATTTAGTAACAGGTTTTTCATCTGTTCTAATAAAAGTTTTGACCTTATCAAAACCAAATATTAGTTGCAAAATAAACACAACATAAATTACTAAAACAACGAATAATACTATTTCAATCATAAGTGACTATTTTACACGAATTTACACAAATTAAAAGATTTCACGAATATTAATCTTAATGCAACTTAATTTCTTAATGGTTTTAAACTTTACTTCTTTGTGGCAAAATCTTAAAAATCATAACATAATAACTACCAAATACCACAGGCAAAACCACATTTAAAAACCACATAAGCATCGTAACAAAAACTACAATCCATTCGTTAACACCAAGTAATCCAAAGAAATAAATCGCCAAACTTCCTTTTAATGCAAAGTCCAAAAACTGAAAACTCGGAACAACCGAAGCTAAAAAATAGACTGTTGTAATAGTTGCCATTAAAGTTGAATATGGCAAATCGACATCAAATGCCAAAAACAAGAAATAATATTGATGCGAAAAAACCAAGTAACGACAAAATCCTAAAATCAAGTTCTTACGATGAATTCTCTTTGGAATCTCATTGATTTTTTCAATTAAATCTTCAATAGAATAGCCTTTAATTTTGATTTTTTTAGTGAAATAAGAAAACAGAAAGAAGGCAATTGTAATAGCTATTATTCCAAAACTCCAAAGCCAATAACCTAAAATCATCATGCCCAGAATACCAAAAATTCCTGTAGCAACAATTTGAACGCCATTGCAAATTAAATTCAGAAAAATAATTTTTTTAGTATCTTTTTTATCAAAATACAATGCTTTTCCGGCATATTCACCAACACCAACTGGAGTAAAAACACCCAAAGTTAAAGCTGCAAGAACTTGTTTCGTAGCTTCATTTACAGAAATAGGTTTTACAACTTGTGCCAGATTTTGCCATTTCAGAATTTCAAAAAAACGATTCAAAAAACTAAAAAATAAGATAAACGAAATTCCAGTAAATGATTGATTTTTATGAAACAAAACCAAAAATTTATCCCAATCCAATTTGTCATTGGAAGCCAGTTGGTTGTAAATAAAATAAAATGCACCAACAACAATCAAAAGTTTGACTGAAAAAACCAAGAATTGTTTAGCTTTGTGAGGAATTGTAATCATTGGTACAAATGTACTATTTTGAGCTTGAATATCACTCACTAAAAGAAACTGATAACTGTCAACTGAACACTGACAACTGAAAATGGCAAACGAAAGAATAATTTTAGGAATCGACCCAGGAACAACCATCATGGGTTTCGGATTGATAAAAGTAGTCAACAAGAAAATGGAATTTCTGCAGTTGAATGAGTTGATATTGAGTAAATACGACAACCATTACCAAAAATTAAAAGTCATTTTTGAACGCACAATCGAATTAATCGATACTCACAATCCAGACGAAATTGCTATTGAAGCACCATTCTTTGGCAAAAACGTGCAATCCATGTTAAAGTTAGGACGAGCGCAAGGTGTTGCAATGGCAGCCGGACTTTCAAGAGATATTCCAATTACAGAATACGAACCTAAAAAAATAAAAATGGCCATCACCGGAAACGGAAACGCCAGCAAAGAGCAAGTCGCCAAAATGCTACAACAACTTTTAGGATTGAAAACATTGCCAAAAAACCTCGATTCAACCGATGGATTAGCAGCCGCTGTTTGTCATTTCTTCAACTCCGGAAAAGTAGTTGGCGAAAAAAGTTATACAGGTTGGGATGCTTTTGTGAAAAATAATGAAGATAGAGTTAAAAAATAGTTTTCAGTCTCAGTTTTCAGTCTCAGTACTGCAAACTGCGACTGCGACTGAACACTAATAAAATGTCAGGAATCTATATCCACATACCATTTTGCAAGCAAGCTTGTCACTACTGCGATTTTCATTTTTCGACTTCATTGAAGAAAAAGAACGAGATGGTTTTGGCGTTGGCTAAAGAAATTGAAATGCGTAAAAGTGAGTTTCAAGACGAAGTTGTAGAAACCATTTATTTTGGTGGAGGAACTCCATCTATATTAGCGATTGAGGATTTACGATTTTTGATTAATGAAGTATATAAGAATTATGAAGTAACGGAAAATCACGAAATTACAGTCGAAGCCAATCCAGATGATTTGTCAAAAGAACGTATAATCGAATTATCAAATAACAAAATTAACCGACTTTCCATCGGAATTCAATCGTTTTTTGAAGATGATTTAAAGATGATGAATCGCGCTCATAATTCGACGGAAGCCAAAGAATGTCTCGAATTTGCCACACAATATTTCGATAATATTTCGGTCGATTTAATTTACGGAATTCCCGAAATGAGTAACGAAAAATGGCTTCAGAATATCGAAACAGCTTTGTCTTTTAATATTCCACATATTTCAAGTTATGCCTTGACGGTTGAACCCAAAACGGCTTTGCATACTTTTATTCAAAAAGGAATAATTCCACAACCGGATGACGAAGTGGCTCAAGAACATTTTCAGATTTTGGTCGATAAACTATCCGAAAATGATTTTATTCACTACGAATTATCCAATTTTGGAAAGGAAAATTATTTTTCTAAAAACAATTCGAGTTATTGGTTGGGCAAAAAATACATCGGAATTGGTCCTTCGGCTCATAGTTACGACGGAGAAAAAAGAAGTTGGAATGTGTCAAATAATACTTTGTATTTGAAATCAATTCAGGAAAACAAACTACCATTAGAAACCGAAACTTTATCTAAAACCGATAGATATAACGAATATGTTATGACTGGTTTGCGAACTATTTGGGGAATTTCTTTAGGCCGAATTGAAAGCGAATTTGGAAAAACTTATTTAGATTATCTCAACCAACAAGCAGCGAAATATATTGAAGATCATTTGCTTTTTGTAGATGAAAATATTTTACGAACCACCAAAAAAGGAAAGTTTTTGAGTGATGGAATTGCTTCCGACTTATTTTTATTAAATTTGGAATAGAATAGTGCCACAAAGTCGCAAAGACACAAAGTTTTTAATTAAAATCTTAGAGACTTAGTGTCTTTGTGGCAAAAACCGAAATTATATGATTGCATTAATTGAAAATAAATATCAAATCGACCTATCAAAACCCATTGATATTTCCATTCCATTATCCAATACTGATAAAAACCCAATTGCGTGGTACATCGAAAAACCCGAAATTGAACCGGTAAAATTTGGCGATTGGATTGGAAAAGTTTCCGAAGGAAGTTCGACCAATTTCAACAACATTTTCTTCAATCCACACGGACACGGAACGCATACCGAATGTCTCGGACACATTACGCGAGAATTTTATTCGATAAATCAATGTTTGAAACAGTTTTTCTTCACAGCCGAATTGATTTCGATTACACCAGAAAATATAAATGGTGATTTGGTAATTACAAAGGAACAAATTCAACGTCATTTTGTCATTTCGACGCAGGAGAAAACACACACGCAAATCGACAATCCACAAGCAATTATTATTCGAACATTACCAAATTCAGAATCGAAAAAGCATAAAAATTATTCCAAAACCAATCCGCCCTATTTATCGGAAGAAGCGGCAATTTACATTCGAGAAATCGGAATTCAACATTTATTAATCGATTTGCCAAGTGTGGATAGAGAAGAAGACGAAGGAAAATTATTGGCGCATAAAGCATTTTGGAATGTAAAAAATGTAAATAATTTAAACGACGATGCACGATTGAATTGCACAATTACAGAAATGATTTTTGTAGAAGATACTATTCAAGACGGAAATTATATACTAAATCTACAAATTGCTTCGTTTGAAAATGATGCTTCGCCATCAAAACCTATTTTGTATAAAATATGATTTCAGTTTCAACAGACAAATCCAAACTCGATATTCCATTCATTCAAAACTTTTTGAAAGACGTTTATTGGGCTGCAGGAAGAACAACAGAAGAAGTTCAAACCACAATTGATAGTTCGTTTTGCTTTGGAATTTACTTAGACGATAAGCAGATAGGTTTTTGCCGTGTAATCACCGATTATGTGGTTTTT
>NZ_DQDX01000037.1:14538-16688 GCF_003525665.1 Flavobacterium sp. | reverse complement strand
ATAGTATTCAGTTTTCAGTCTCAGTATTCAGAATGCTGCGACTTACAACTGCGACTAAAAACTAAAAAACATGAACATTCAACAACTCTACGAATTCTGTTTGTCCAAGAAAGGTGTAACCGAACATTTTCCGTTTGATGAAGATACTTTAGTATTTAAAGTTGGTGGAAAAATGTTTTGTCTAACTTCTTTAAAAGAATGGGAAAAAGGAACTCCATCATTAAATTTAAAATGTGATCCAGAAAAAGCTTTAGAACTTCGAGCCGAATATGAAGCCATAAATCCGGGTTATCACATGAGTAAAATTCATTGGAATACAGTCGATTTTAACGGCGATGTTTCTAATAAACAGATGTGTGAACTAACAAATCATTCTTATGATTTGGTTTTCAGAAGTTTATCAAAAAAACTACAGGCCGACATTAATGAAAAATAAAACCATTCGTCTACACTTTTCTACCATTCGTCTACACTTATAGTTCGACGAACGAAAAAACAAGCGAATCAATATGCTTTGTGTTACATTTGAAGTTGGATAAATTCACAATTAAGCAAATATGACCAAATCATTAAACATTCTTTTAATAGAAGACGATACTATCGAAGTAATGAAATTCAATCGAGTTATAAAAACACTTGGAATGAATCACAAAATCATTGAGGCTAATAATGGCGAAGAAGCTTTGTCAATATTAAAAGATAAAGAAATAATTCCAGATGTTATTTTTTTAGATTTGAACATGCCGAAAATAAACGGCATCGAATTTTTGCAGATACTAAAGGCAGATGATTATTTAAAATACATTCCAGCTATTATATTAACAACATCTAACAATCACAAAGATGTCTTGGAATGTTATAAAATAGGTATCGCAGGTTATGTTTTAAAGCCATTAAAATACGACGATTACGTAGAAAGAGTTAGAAAAATGGTTGAATATTGGAGTACTAACGAATTAATTTCGCAGTAGTATGTACGGAATAGTAAACAAAGCAATTGAAGATTTAGTAATTGCCAATTTTGGTGAAGAAAAATGGGAAGCAATCAAAGAGCGAAGTGGCGTCGATATAGATTTTTTTATAAGCAGCGAACCTTATGATGATGATGTTACCTTTAAATTGGCTGTTGCTGTTTCAGAGGAAATGAACATGTCTGTTGGCGATGTTTTAATTGCTTTTGGAGAATGGTGGGTAATCAAAACAACTTCTGAAAAATATCCTGGTTTAATGGATTCAGGAGGAGATAATTTACGAGATTTTTTAGTAAATTTACCCAACTTTCATAATCGTGTAATGTTGATTTATCCAAAATTAACGCCACCCGAATTTAAAGTAAGTGACATTACGGAACACGGATTGAATTTGCATTATTTTTCTCAAAGACAAGGATTGCAAGAATTTGTTCGTGGTTTAATTCAAGGTTTAGGAAAAATGTTTAATACGCCTGTTGCTTTAGAATTAATTCAAACACGTGATGAAGGTAGCACGCATGAAATCTTTAAAATAAATTGGTAATATGGATGCATTAGAATTTAAGTTTGACGAAAATAATTTTAACAGATTATTTCCATTTTATATTCTAATTGATAAAGATTTAAAAATAAAAAGTTTTGGTAAAAGTTTAGCCAAAGTTTGTCCTGAAATTCAAAACTCTTTTTCTTTTGTAAGTTGTTTTGAAATTAGTAGACCACATTTAGAAAGCCCAACCTTTCACGAAATAGTATCTAACAGTAACCAACTATCAGTAATTAAATGCAAAAAAAGCGAAATCTCACTTCGTGGACAATTCGAGTTGGTTAATGATTCTTTATTGTTTGTAGGTTCTCCTTGGTTTCAATCGATGATCGATGTAGTAGAGAAAAAAATAACATTACACGATTTTGCACTGCATGATCCACTTTTAGACTTGCTTCATGTGCTTAATAATCAAGAAAATAATTCTAAAGAGTTAAAAGAATTATTAACTACAATAAACAATCAAAAAAATAAATTAAAACAAGCTAATAAAGAAATTCATGATATTGCGCTTTTTCCGATGCAAAATCCTGATCCGTTAATTCGAATCGATACGAATGGAACTTTATTAAAAAGAAATCCAGCAGCCGAAAAACTTTCTTCGTTTGTTCACGATGGAATTCATTATGAAACAG
>NZ_DQDX01000037.1:7272-14488 GCF_003525665.1 Flavobacterium sp. | reverse complement strand
TTATGAAACAGAAGATTTTTTTAAATTCATAATTTCAAAAATCGACCTAGATAAAGAACGCTTTATTTTTGAAACTCAAACCGATGGAAAGGATTTTTCTTTTGTTTGCAAAAGTTTGAAAGAAGAAGGTTATGTCAATATATATGGAAGAGACATTACTGAACAGAAAAAAGCGCAGGAAGAATTAAACAGATTATCCTTAGTTGCAAGTTCAAACGAAAACGGAATTGTATTTACAGAACCTAACGGCAAAATATTTTGGTGTAATGACGCCTATATAAAGCATACAGGATATACGAAAGAAGAAATTTTTGGACGAACTCCAATCGAAATTGGATTGACAGATGAAACAGATAAGGAAGAGTTAAAAAAAATGGTAGATGCCTTTTTTGGCGGACTCGCTTTTGATGTAGAATTAAAACATGGAAGAAAAGATTCGAGTAGCTTTTGGTCAAAATCTAAAGGACAACCTATTTTTAATTCAAGAGGCGAACTCATTCAGTTTTTTGCAATGATTGAAGATATTACTCAAAAAAAACAATATGATGAAAGGCTTCAAATAGAAAAAGAAAAATACAGAAGCATTATTGCTAATATGAATCTCGGACTTTTAGAAGTTGATAAAAATGATGTAATCACCTTAGTCAATCAGAGTTTTACAGAGATAAGCGGTTACACTTCAGAAGAATTAATTGGTAAAAAGGCTGCCGATTTATTGCTCACAAAAGACAGTAAAGAAACTGTTAAAAGTAAAGAAACTCTTCGCGAAGAAGGCAAAACCGATTCGTATGAAGTTAAAGTAATTGACAAGTTGGGAAAAAAGCGTCATTGGCTAATTAGTGGTGCACCAAATTATGACGTTACAGGAAAAGTAGTTGGTTCCATCGGAATTCATCTTGATATTACCGAACAAAAAGAACAAGAAGAACAATTGTATTTATTGTCTTTAATTGCCGAAAAAAATATAAATGCGGTAATTATTGCTGACGCTGATGGTAAAATAGAATGGGCAAATACCAGTTTTATCGATATGTCTGGGTATTCAATGGAAGAAATTATTGGTCAAAAACCTGGACATCTATTACAAGGTGAAGAAACCAATCCAGAAACGGTCAAGTATATGAAAGATGCGATTGCAAAAGGATTGCCTTTTAATTGTGAAGTTGTTAATTATTCTAAACAAGGAGAAAAATATTGGGTCGGTGTTCAAGGTCAAGCCTTGTACAATAAAAAAGGCGAAATTGTAAAATACTTTGCTATTGAAGAAAACGTTACTAAGAAAAAAGAACTCGAGCAACAACGCGAGTTTTTAGTAGAAAGTTTAGCAAAAAGCAACAAAGAGCTGGAAGACTATGCAGCCATTGTTTCACACGATTTAAAATCGCCTTTACGAAGTATTCATTCTTTAATTTCTTGGATTAAAGAAGATAATGATAAAGAATTTAGCGAACAAACAATACAATATCTGTCGATGATTGAAGGCAAAGTCGAAAAAATGGACCACTTAATTGAGGGTATTTTGACCTATGCAAAAATTGATAAAGTTGATAAGGTTTGCGAAAAAGTAAATACTCAAGAAGTCATCCAAAATATTATTAATATCATTCATATTCCTAATCATATTTCAGTTACTATAACCAATAGCTTACCTATTGTTGATGCTGATCGATTTAGAGTGCAACAATTGTTTCAGAATTTAATAAGTAATGCTGTAAATTATATTGATAAACCAATTGGAACCGTAGAAGTGAGTTGTGAAGAAAACTCAAAACATTTCATTTTTTCAATTAAAGATAACGGTCCAGGAATTGCTCAAGAAAATCAAGAAAAAATATTTAAAATATTTCAATCGTTGGAAAAATCAGAGAAATCTACTGGTTTAGGACTTTCAATCGTAAAAAAAATCGTTGATAATTATAATGGTAAAATTTGGATTGAAAGCGAAATCGGAAAAGGAACTACTTTTTTTGTACAACTAAATAAATAAAATCTTATCGAATGAAAATAGTTCAAGCCTCAAAACTAGAAAATCAAGATTGGAAATTCTTACAAGAAAAAATCGAATTAAAAAACCCATTAGTGTTGGTTTTTGCGAATCGTTATATGCTCGAAGATGAAGCTGTTATTGCTGATATTCGCAATCAATTTCCTTATGAACACATCGTTTTTGGTTCTACTTCGGGTGAAATTATCTGCTGTAATGTAAACGATAATTCCATTTCTGTAACGGCAATCGAATTTGAGAAAAGTTCTTTTATTGTAAAAAGTGATAACATTTTAAAGTACGATAAAAAAGCAAAACTACTGGGCGAATCTTTATTTAATGAAATGCCAAAAGAAAATTTAAAACATCTTTTTGTAGTTTCAGAAGGTAGTTTTGTAAACGGAAGTTCGTTAATAAACGGCATAGAATCTGGTAAACCTCGCTCAATTTCATTGACAGGCGGAATGTGTGGAGACGATGCCCGATTTGAAAAAACATTGGCATCATATAAGGAAAATCCTAAAGAAGGAGAAGTAGTCTTAATAGGATTTTATGGCGAAACTTTAGATATTTCTTTTGCTAGTTTTGGTGGATGGATTCCGTTTGGTCCAGAACGAAAAATCACAAGTTCTAAGGCCAACATTCTCTTTGAAATTGATGGTATTCCTGCTTTGGATTTATATAAAAAATACCTTGGTGATAAAGCAAGCGAATTGCCTCAAGCATCGTTATTATATCCATTAAATGTAACTCCTGAAGGAAAAACTGAGCCTGTTGTTCGAACTATTTTAAGTATTAATAATGAAAATAATTCTATGGTTTTAGCTGGTGATGTTCCAGTTAATTCGAGAGTGCAATTAATGATGGCATCCATTGACGGTATTGCTGATGGCGCACAACACGCAGCCGAAATCGCAATGAAAAATCGTAAAAATCCGCCGCAAATTGCTTTAATTGTGAGTTGTGTTGGTCGTAAACTAGTAATGAACCAAAGAGTCGAAGAAGAAATAGAGCAAGTTCAGGAAATTATAGGCGAAAATGTAGCCATTTCAGGATTTTACTCTTATGGAGAAATGGCGCCATTTAACGGCGATTCTTCTTGCGAATTACACAATCAAACCATGACTTTAACTTTGATAAGCGAATAATGAATTCACTTTTAAAACGACAAATTGAAAAAAAATTAAAGAACGGATTGAATGATATCGATCAATTTTTTAATGCGGTAGACGATTCTTACAACAACTTTGAAAGCCAAATTTCTTTGTTGCAACGCGCAATGAAGATAAGTTCCGATGAGTTGTTTGAAGCCAATCAAAAACTAAGAGACGAAGCTAAAAGTCTAAAAGAAATTAATAAAAATTTAGAAACCATTCTGAATTCAATGAATTTAGAAAATAATTTGTTAGCCAATTCAACACAATTAAATTCTACCGATTACCTAAAAGAACAATCGTTAGAAATTGTAAGAATTAATAAACAACGTGAAGAATTGCTTCAAAATTTAGAAAAGCAAAATCAAGCGTTGAATGAATACGCGCACGTGGTTTCTCACGATTTAAAAGCGCCTTTGCGAAGTATAGATACTTTGATTAATTGGTTTAAAGAAGACAATGCCGAAATATTAGATGAAAATAATCAAAAATCACTCGATTTAATTTTGTCCAATGTTGAAAAAATGGATTTGTTAATCAAAGGAATTTTAGATTATGCATCTATTGATAAATTAGAAATAGAAGATAGAACGATTGATTTGAACATTTTAATAGACGAAGTTACTCGCACTATTCATGTTCCAAATCATATTGAAATAGTTTTCAAAAACGAAATGCCAAAAGTGTTTGGAAATGATTTTAGATTCAAACAATTGTTTCAAAATTTGATTCAAAATGCAATCAAATACAACGATAAAGAAAGTGGATTTGTTGAAATTGGAAGCAAGGAAAACGAAAACGAAATCGAATTTTACATAAAAGACAACGGAATCGGAATTAAAGAACGCTACCAATCTAAAATATTTGATTTGTTTTCTAAATTAGAAAATACTGATCAATCATCGGGAATTGGGCTTTCTATCGTTAAAAAAATCATCGATTTATATGGTGGAAAAATTTGGCTAGAAAGCCAAGAAGCAATTGGAACTACATTTTATTTTACCATAGCAAAGTAACTTCTTTTAAATAATAATAATGAGTCATTCTAATTAAATATGGATAAAGATCAAATTATTAATCAACAGGTGCGATTGCAACAACTATTAATTAGTATATCTACAGAATATATCAATGCAGATTTACAAGATATTGATGGATTGATTAATAATTCGTTGCAAAAAATGGGTGAATTTGTTGAGGCAGATAGAAGTTATATTTTTTCTTATAATTTTACAGATAATACTACAAACAACACATACGAATGGTGCGCACCTGGAATTGAGCCAGAAATACAAAATTTGCAAAATATTCCAGTAGAATACATTCCTCAATGGCTAGAAGCACATAAAAAAAATGAAGCTTTCTATATTCAAGATGTAAGTAAGTTACCAGATGATGGAGAATTTGGATTAAAAGCAATTCTAGAACCACAAGGAATACAAAGTTTAATAGCAATTCCAAAGATTAAAAACGGAGAACTCATTGGTTTTGTTGGTTTTGATTCGGTTAAAAAATTATTTGATTACTCAGAAAATGAAAAAAATATTCTTTTTGTTTTTGCCAACATGCTTGTAAATGTTAGACAACGAAAAGAAAACGAAGAACGAATAAAAGAGCAAGAAGAAAAAAAAGAAATTCTTTTACAAAATCTAGAAAAGCAAAACAAAGAATTGAGCGACTATGCGCACGCAGTTTCTCACGATTTAAAAGCTCCTTTACGAAATATTAACGCGCTAATCAATTGGATAAAAGAAGATAATCTCGACAAATTTGATGATGAAACCTTAGCGTCATTTGATATGATGTTGCAAAATCTAGAGAAAATGGATCACCTTATTGTTACCATTTTAGATTATTCATCCATAGATAAAATAGATACCGTTGCTACAAATTTCAATTTAAATGACGTTGTAAACGATTGTTTGAAAAAGATAGAAATCCCTTCCGATTTTAAGATTATTGTTTCAGATGCATTACCAATTGTAAATGGTAACAAACAACGAATGACACAGGTTTTTCAAAATCTAATTCAAAATGCAATCGATTTTAGCAAAAGTGACGCTCCAGTAATCGAAATTGATTGTACTGAAAACGACGAGTTTCATACTATTAAAATTAAAGATAACGGAATAGGAATAAAAAAAGAATATATCGACAGAATTTTTGACTCCTTTATGAAATTACACAACAACTTTAATTCGGCTGGTTTAGGTTTGCCAATAGCAAAACGAATTATAGAATCTAGAGGAGGAAGAATCTGGGTCGAAAGTGAAGAAAATAGTGGTTCAACATTTTATTTTACAATACCAAAAAACTAATGGAACAGCCTAATTCAGAATACATCAATCAGTTATCAGGTGATAACGAAGAATTTAAAGCTAAAATCATCGGAATCTTAAAAAAAGAATTACCTGAGGAAGTAGCTTTTTATGAAAATCAAGTTCAATCTAAAAATTATAAATTGGCTGCAGAAAGCGTTCACAAGCTGAAACATAAAGTTTCTATTCTTGGTCTAGAAAAAAGTTACTATATTGCCGAAGAATATGAAGAGAATTTAAAAGCTAATTCTACAAACTTGCAGTCTGATTTTGAAAAAATTTTAAAAATGATGCAAGATTTTGTAGCTAAATTATAAACCCTATTTAGCGTATGAACTGCATTATTATTGATGATGAAGAAATAGCACGAGTAATTATTGCTCAAATGATTTCAAACCATAAAGAATTGAATTTAGTTCAAGAATTTTCAAATGCGATGCAAGCCATAAAATATTTGAATCAAAATGAGGTTGATTTAATATTTTTAGATATTCATATGCCTGATTTTACCGGTTTTGATTTTATTCAAACCATAAAAAATCCACCAAAAGTTGTTTTGATAACTTCAGATAGAAACTTTGCTATCGAAGCTTTTGAATATGAATGTATTGTAGATTACTTAGTAAAACCAATTACTGAAGAACGTTTTCAAAAAGCTATTGTTAAAGCAAATGCAGCTCAAATTTCTAGTGCAACATCTTCTAAAGAAGTTAAACCATCTGAAGAAGATAATACCAAAGAATTCTATGTAAATATTGACCGACGTTTAATTAAAATCGAATTCGATTCGGTTACGGTTGTGGAAGCCAAAGGCGATTATATTCACATAAAAACCGATTCAAAAAACTATGTTGTACATTCTACTTTAAAGAAAATAGAAGATAAATTACCTAAAGATTTATTTCTAAAAGTACATCGTTCATTCATTATCAATACCAAAAAAATCATTGATATTGAAGATAATAGCGTTTTAATTGCCAAAGATGTTGTTCCGGTAAGTCGCAGCAGTCGTCCTGAATTGATGAAACGATTGAACTTATTATAAAACCATTCGTCGACACTTTATTGCTGTTTAACAATACAAACTTTTGTATTAACTAATAAAGAAATTTCACTACTGCTTTAGGTCAAACTTTTGCAAACGAAAAAATTAAAGGTTTTGTGTTTTTAACAATTGGAAATTACACATCATTTCAACCATTTAACATTGCAGTTCCAAATTTAAAATTTACAGTTATTTACATAAAAATTTAAGCTAAAAATTCATGTAAGAAAAAGAGCTCAATTGAGTCTATTTTTATTTTTTCGTCGATTATATGTGTTTTTAATCTGGTTATTTTCTTTTTTATTTTTATGTTTATCATATAAATTTAATTTGAAAGCTATGGAAAGTAAAATTACATACAGCGACAATTCTATCGAAGATTTAGAGTATGATTCAATTAATCCATACAAAGGATATTATATAGTATCAAAAAAATGGACATCCGTGTGTGAAGAGTACATAACATTTGTTAGAAAGAACAATCTGGCATATTGTTATAATCTGAGCTGGGCTGGACCAAAAGAAGTTCACGAATTAGAACAATTTAAAAACAATGATAATACAATTATAGTATATCATAGTCAAATTAGTCATTATCTAAAGAAAGTTACTATTGACGATGAAGAATGTCTTGTATTACCAAACACTATTTTAGTGAGAAAAGTAGTGGGATTTGATTTCTAAAATAGTAAGCAACTATTTTTTTAAACACAAA
>NZ_DQDX01000037.1:0-7177 GCF_003525665.1 Flavobacterium sp. | reverse complement strand
GTTTTTAAAGATAATTTCTCAAAGAATTTTTAGATTACTTCAATTTAAAAATCGGGTTCTTTAAAATACTCCATTTTAATCTAAAACCAAATTCTGTATAGGTAAATCCTGAAACTGCCGCAGAAGCAATATTACTCTTCAATCCGTACACGTTAGCTAACAATCGATCAGAGAATTTATAACCCAATTTGGCTTGAATTCTATAAGTTGATTGTTTATCTAATTTTTCAATATATTGAAAACCCGTTGCGCCGTTTAAGTTATAAAAGAAGGAACCTTTTTCAGCTATTTTCTCATCTTTCATTAATTCCACAAAAACTTCATACGCATTAAATTGACTCGGACTAAAATAAACCGCTGGCACTTGGTCTTTAAACGAAATGAATTGGTAATTGAATCCACCTTTTAAAACAGGTTTCGATAAAAAGCTGTAATATAATGATGTAAACAATAAATTACGAGTATTGTTATCTGATTGCGTTGTATAAAAGTATTGTGTAAACCAACCCAATTTAAAGTTTGAACCAATATTATAATTAAAATAGTAGTTATTGGCTGAAATTTGTTTGTCAATCAAGTCGGTATTAAAATTTTGCAAATCACGTTTGTAACCAATTTCTAAATCTTGCAATTTCATTGGTTTAATTTTGAAGTACGAATTCAACAGCAAAGAGGTATAGCTAGCTGTTGTTGAACTTGCTGAGGTAATTCCGCCATCAATATTAAAACTTACTTTAGGATGAAATTTATAGGATGCACCAACCAAGAAATCATTAGCTTTAGCACTTACATTAGTAACAGAATTGTCTGTTTTTCTGTATTGATACGTAGTATTCACTGACCATTTGGTAGAAAGCGGAAAAGTAATCAACGTTCGTGAAGTAATCGCGGTATTGTTCCCATTATCAAACGAATAACTCAATTTTTCTTCCAAAGTTGGCGTATGTTCTTCATTTAATTTATTCAAAAAATTGGTAGCATCGTTCTGGTTTTTGAAAATTTCTAACGTTTGATAAACGGCTTTGTAAGCGTTGTCAATTTCTCCTGAAGCATTATATGCATTGGCAATACCAAGATTTCCATCGAACGATTTTGAGTCATTTACCAAAATATTTTCGTAAAACTTTATGCTATCTTTAAAATCACTTTTATAAATAGCCAATGTTGCTGATAATGCTAATAACCAATTTTCATTTGCATAAAGTTGGTTTAATTCCGTAATTTTTGCTGCTGCTAATTTGTATTTTTTATTCCAAATAAGCGCTTGAACATAGCGTTCGTGAGTTTGCTTGATTAAATTTTCATCTTTGGTTTCGCCAATTTTAGCAACTGCTTTTTCAGAAATTTCAAGCGCTTTGCTTTCTTTTCCGGCGATATGTTCTACTAAAGACAATCCGTTGAGTGCCAAAATCGGATCAGAATTAGACAATAATTTATAGGTTTCTCTTCCTTTTCCACTGTTTTTAGTTATCAAATACAAATTGGCTTTATTCAATAACGTTTCTTTATCATTAGGAAAATCAGCTAATATTTCATTGTAAAAAGTTTCTGCTTCAGTATATTTTTTCGCCGAAACCATTTCGTTCGCGTAACCCAATTTTATGTATTTTCTAGAAACCAAAGCACCGCCGTTTCCTGGAGATAGTTCTAAAGCTTTATTTACATTAGACAACGCATCTTTAAATTCTTTTAAATTGGATAGCGTATTGGCAAAACCAAGATGCGCAACAAAGTTGGTTGGATTGTCAGCAACTAATGTAGTGTAATAGACTTTTGCATCTGCAAACTTTTTATTCCACAGTAACGATTCGGCATAATTTAATTTTATTTCTAAATCATCTGGATAATCACTTTTTAATGTAGTGAATAATGTCAAAGCTTTCTCAGGTTGATTGTTCAACCCAACTGCACGAGCATAACAAAGTCGAGCCGTTTTATTTTGAGGATAGTCCTTTAATATAGTAGTAAAGAAAATTTCAGCTTTATCAAATTCGCCTTTTTCAAGATTAGAAAAACCTTCATTCATATTTTGGGCTTGACCTATAAAACTATAAGTAAAAAGGAAAAGCAGTGCTATTTTTTTAAATGATGTCATTCGTCGATAGTATAATTATTAATGGGTGCAAGTTAGTCATAAACCTTTGATATTTCAACTACAGCAACTTACCGTTCGTCGAATAATATCGATGTCTCGCAGTTAATCGATAGATATTTGCATTAGAAATAAGAAATAAATCAACAGAAATAAAAAATTATCATGGCTTTACTAATTACAAATAACGCAGGAATTTTTGAAATCAACGGAAGTTTAAATTCTCAAAACGCTACATCATTAAAGAATTATTTTGAAGCATTAATAAATGAATCGAGCTTTATAGTTATTTCATTACACCATATTATTGATTTAGATAAAACGGGTTTTCAAGTAATTATTGCATTATATAAAAAAGCACTTTCAAAAAATAAAGCATTTTACATTGTTGGTTATCAAAATCAAAAAGTAGTTGAATTATTTAAAAACGAAAAATTACGATTTTTATTAAACAACAACGCAGCATAATTAAAAAAAAAGCCTAGAAAATAAAGAAAAATTAAAATGTTAAAATCAGTCCAAGTTACAAAGCCATTTATATCAAAACAGTTCAGCGATGAACAGTTGTTTATGGTTACAATGTTAGTAGTAAATGGTGGAAATTTCCTTTATAATCTATTTTTAGGTCTATTTTTAGGTCCAGAAGCTTTTGCCGATGCCGCTATTTTAATTACATTTTTATTGATTTTGTCCTTCATTGGAATGACGTTTCAAATTGTAACTACTAAATATGTAGTAATCTACACTTTTAGAAAACGTATTGCTTTTATTCGATTAATGACAAAATATGCTCTTTTCTCTGGAATTGTTTTAGGATTAATCATCATGGCTTCTTGTAACCTACTGCAAAAAGTCTTTCATACACAATCTGCGTCAATGTTTGTTTTGTTTGGTGCCGGAATTCCACTTTACTTTTTAATGAGTGTGAATCGCGGAATTTATCAAGGAAAAAACAACTTTTTCAATCTGTCGAGAACCTACACTTCAGAAATGATTAGTCGTTTATTGTTTACTATCGTCGCCATCCTTTTTGTCCCAAATCTACCTAGTACAATTATTGTTGCTTCCGGAATTACATTGTCTTTTGTTTTTGGATTGCAACCGTTTCAAAAAATCTTTTTAAAGAAACTTACGCTTGAAAAAAGAGAAACGATAAGCATCCAAAAAATCGCCACCTTTTTTGCCCTTACAGCTTTTTACGAGCTGACCCAAATTATTATAAACAACAGCGATGTAGTTCTAGTGAAGCATTATTTTAACAACCAAGAAGCCGGATTGTATGCTTCGATTGCCTTAATTGGAAGAGCAGTATATTTTGTAGCGTGGATGTTTTTAATGCTACTTTTGCCCACGGTACTTACACTAAAAAAAGAAGGAAAAAATACACGACCTATTTTAATAAAATATTTAGGTTATATAGTTGTATTGTCTACTTTTATTGTAGCTACAACCTATTTATTTCGTGAGCAAGTTGTGTTTTTAATGTTTGGTGAAAATTACCTTTCCATAGCTTTTTTATTATGGAAGTATGCTTTAGCAACATCGATTTTTGCCATTGCCAATATCTTTGCCTACTATTTTCTTTCTATTAATAAACACACACCAGTTGTAATCTCGGGACTTTTAGGATTAACTCAAATAATACTAATTGCGTTATTTCATAAATCATTAGAGCAAGTAATTGAAATGCAAATTATTTCAATGGTAATCTTATTGATTTTTCAGTTGGTCTATTTCTTTTATCACGGTAAAAAGAGTGTTCCATTAAACTAAATTTCAAGTCATCGAATTTAAAAAATTGATAACAGAAAAAAATAGTGCCAAAGCTAATTATTACGCAGCTTCATTGCTTTCTATGGAAAAAAGTTAGTTGGAAATGTATAAAAAAGCAGGTTTTTCTTTTCCTTTTTCATCAATAAAACCAAATTTTTTCTGTCTATTTTTCTGCCAAGGCCATTTTCCGGCAACTTGATTTGGAACAGCAGGAAAATCATATAACGTCCACGACATAAATGCAAGATTGTTCTTTTTGAATAATTCTTGCATTTTTTTATGGTATTCGGCTTGACCATCTTTGGTTGTTCCTGTCCAATTCCAAATTCCGCGATACGATGGAACACCAAATTCCTGAATTACTATTGGTTTTTTTGTTGCTTTATCTTTTATCATATCTGCATGGATATTGAGCATTGAATTGAAGCGTAAACAGGGTTTAGGATCATTTATTTATACAGAGGAAAAAATCAAAATAGGAGAACCGGCTTCTTTATCAGAACTTGTAATTAACGCGTTATTTGGTTTTATATTCGGCTATAAAATTGTTGGTGCATTTACAGTGCCTGATGCACTCAATGATCCTCAATCATTCTTACTATCTTCTCATGGTAATTTTTTATCCGGTATGTTGGTAGCACTGCTTTTTGGCGGGTTGAAATGGTGGGAGAAAAAAAAGCAACAGTTAGAAAAGCCGGAAGAGAGAACTATTCGGATCTGGCCACATGATAGGGTGGGAGATATGGTTATATATGCAGCGTTGTTCGGTTTTCTTGGAGCTAAAATTTTTCATAATCTTGAAAATTGGAATGAGTTTACCAAGGATCCGATTGGGTCGCTCATATCATTTAGCGGCCTTACTTTTTACGGCGGACTAATTTGTGCAGGGCTTGCCATTTATTGGTATGCCCGTAAAAATAAAATCACATTTATTCATTTGCTCGATGCTTTTGCTCCTACCATGATGTTTGCTTATGCACTAGGTAGGGTAGGATGCCAGATTAGCGGCGATGGTGATTGGGGAATTGTGAATACTAATCCAAAACCATTTACATGGCTTCCTAATTTTTTATGGAGCTACCAGTATCCGCATAATGTATTAAGTGTAGGTGAGCGTATACCCGGTTGCGTGGGCGAGCAATTTTGTAATCAATTGCCATTTCCGGTATATCCTACTCCATTATATGAAGTTATTGTTTGTGCTCTTTTATTTCTTGTAATTTGGGTTTTACGTAAGAAAATTAAAATACCCGGATTATTATTTTCTATTTATCTGATGATGAATGGAGTGGAAAGATTTTTAATTGAGAAAATTAGAGTAGATACAAAATACGATTTGCCATTTCATCCAACACAAGCAGAGCTCATTTCATTAGCATTATTTATTGGTGGTGTGTATATGTTTTATGCATGTAATAAACGCGCAAAAACTACAGCATAAGCTTCGGCTTCGACTTCGCTCAGCCTACGCTACTCTATGGCCTATCCCCTATAACCTATTCCCTATACCCTAAACCTTATAGCTTATAGCTTATAGCCTACACCCTCTACCCTATACCCTATCCCCTAAATCCCCAACCCAAACCTCTCCGCTGCTTCCTTGGCTGATTCATATCCGGCATCTGCATGTGTTATTACTCCGATACCGGGATCGTTCCGTAATACGCGAGATAATCTTGCTGCGGCTTCATCGGTACCATCTGCAACAATTACCATACCTGCATGAATACTATATCCCATACCTACCCCACCGCCATGATGCAAGCTTACCCAGCTGGCACCACCGGCAGTGCTAAGCAGTGCATTCAAAATAGGCCAGTCGGCTACAGCATCGCTGCCATCGAGCATAGCTTCTGTTTCTCTGTTGGGAGATGCTACCGAACCGGTATCTAAATGATCTCTTCCTATAACAATGGGTGCTTTTAGTTTTCCTTCTTTTACTAATTGATTAAAAGCCAATCCCGTTCGCTCGCGCTCGCCTTGTCCTAACCAACATATACGTGCCGGTAATCCTTGAAAACTAATTTTTTCTTTTGCCATTTTCATCCATCGCTGCATACTTTTATTCTCTGGAAATAATGCTTGTACTACCTCATCTGTAACAGCAATATCTTCCGGATCGCCACTCAATGCAGCCCAACGGAATGGACCTTTGCCTTCGCAGAAAAGCGGACGAATATAGGCCGGTACAAAACCCGGAAACTCAAAAGCCCTGCCTCTATTGGCTTCATTAATAGCAATACGTGCATCCGGATTATTTTCGTATTCATGAGCACGAGCACGAATATTATTTCCATAATCAAATGTGATAGCGCCCATATCCATCAACTCCAACATCAACTGCACATGCAAATACATACTCTGATAACTAAGCCGTATATACTCTTCCGGATTCGTGCCTCTTAATAAATTAGCCGCTTCATTAGTGAGTTGGTGTGGCACGTAGCCTACTAATGGGTCATGTGCACTGGTCTGATCCGTTAATGTATCGGGAACAATATTTCTCTCTATTAATCTTTGTAATAACGATATGGCATTACATAGCACACCGATACTTTTCGCTTTTCCTTCGGTTTTATATTTGAGGGCTTTATCTATAGCGGCATCTATATCTGTGAATTGTTCGTCTAAATATTTAGTGTCTATTCTTTTATCTATACGCCATTCTTCTACCTCTGCTATCAAAGCAACACCCTCATTCATAGTAATTGCTAAAGGTTGCGCACCACCCATACCGCCTAAACCGGCTGTTACATGTAGCGTACCTTTTAAAGTGCCTCCAAAATGTTTATCCGCAACAGCTGCATAAGTTTCAAAAGTTCCTTGTACAATACCTTGAGAGCCGATATAAATCCAACTACCGGCAGTCATTTGTCCATACATCATTAAACCCTTTTGCTCCAATGCTGTAAAATGTTTCCAATTGGCCCAGTTAGGAACCAATTGTGAATTAGATAATAATACCCTTGGTGCATCTGGATGTGTTTTAAAAACAGCTACGGGCTTACCACTTTGTATCAATAAGGATTCATCGTTCTCCAGGCTTTTTAAGCAAGTAATAATTTTATCCAGCGACTCAAAATTTCTTGCTGCCTTACCTCTTCCGCCATATACAATTAAATCTTCGGGGCGTTCCGCTACTTGGGGATCTAAATTATTCAAGAGCATCCGCAAGGCGGCTTCCTGCACCCATCCTTTACAGTTTAGTGTTGTACCTGTAGGTGTTTTGTATTTTTCCGGGTCGTATTGGTATTGCATGATGGTTATGAGTTTGGAATTAGGAGTTATGAATTAAGAGTTATTAATTCAGAG
>NZ_DQDX01000095.1:19119-20784 GCF_003525665.1 Flavobacterium sp. | reverse complement strand
GCTTATAAGTTTTATAAAAAATATTTTAAGTAGATTTCATTTCTTATTTTTACAAAAAAATAGATTTTGAAATCGAAGATTCACGATCACAAAAACAATATAAAATTTTGAGTAAAAACATAATTATCACAGGAACTTCTCGCGGAATTGGATTTGAACTTGCTTTACAATATGCAAATGCTGGACATCAAGTTTTGGCCATTTCTAGAAAAACACCACAAGAATTAATTGACAATCCAAATATCACCTGTCTGTCCATCGATATTTCGCTTGAAGAAGAGATGCTAGAAATCGATAAATTTATTTCTTCCACATGGAAAAAGGTTGATATTCTTATTAATAATGCTGGAAGTTTGATCAATAAACCCTTTTCGCAACTATCACAAAAAGATTTTGAAAGTGTTTACAAAGTAAATGTTTTTGGTGTTGCCAACTTAACAAGAACGTGTTTACCGTATATGCCAAAAGGAAGTCATGTGGTTTCTATAAGTTCGATGGGCGGAATTCAAGGAAGCATGAAATTCCCTGGACTAGCAGCTTATTCGTCAAGTAAAGGCGCAATTATTACTTTATCTGAATTATTAGCAGAAGAATATAAAGAGCAAGGAATTGCATTTAATGTTTTGGCACTTGGAGCTGTAAATACCGAAATGTTGCAGGAAGCATTTCCTGGTTATGAGGCACCAATTTCACCAAAAGAAATGGCAGATTATATCTTTAATTTTGCCTTAACAGGAAATAAATTCTACAACGGAAAAGTGTTGCAAGTTTCTAGTTCAACTCCATAAACTTATAAATTGAGTAGCAATGGTAATCTGAGTTGACGGTTGTAGCTACTTCAATATGATTTTCTTTATAATTTCTTGTAAAATCTAATGTAGATTCTTCAATTTTTTCTTGACTTTTTAGTTCGCAAATAATTCTGTTTTCTTCAAATAAAAGTGAAAATTGAATAGGGAAGGTGTAGTTGTTTTTGATTCTCAAATCTTTGTATCCATAAACTACAGTGGCGTCTGAGCCCAATGGTGTAAAGCGCTCGTCTTCTTTATAAATGTCTACCGAATGATTGTAACGTTCTACTATTTCTAAATTTCCTTTCAAAGCTGTAAAATAAATAATACTTGAAAGCTGACATAATCCGCCACCAATTTCTTCTGAAATTTTACCTTTTATAATATTTCTTCCGGTTTTAAATCCGTTTTTTTTTAATGGCGAACCAATAACTTTCCAAAACGAAAAAATTTCATTCGGATTGATAATTACTGTTTCAATTTTACTTGAAGCGATTTTTAAATTGTGAATTTTATTGTCATAAAATGCTCCTTGTTTAATTTCTTGAATGGTAGAAATGGAATGTAAAAAAGATGTTTTTTCAGTATTAGCTTTTGCAAAATCAATTTTACTATCAGATAAAAAACGTTTTGCCAAACGAAATTTTAGTTTTAAATGCTTCGGAATAATAGATTTTAAATTCATTTTTTTTCTAATTCAACGATTATATAAGAAGCATATTCTTTTAAAAAGGAGTTGCAAAGTAAAGTGTCAATTTTGCTAAAGAAAGGTCTCGTCCAAGTTGGAAATCTATGAATTGGAAAGAAAAGAATTCCTTTGTAGGTTTTCAATTTCCAATTGTTTTCTGTCATTTTTAGAATTTCTGCGATAGAA
>NZ_DQDX01000095.1:16687-19014 GCF_003525665.1 Flavobacterium sp. | reverse complement strand
GTCTTTTTTTAGATGGAAAATCAAAAATTAGTTTGCCGTTTAAAGATATTTTTTTGTGTGATTCAGCTAAAAAATCTTCCGTTATTTTATGGTCTAAATGCATTATTACATGAAGAGAAAAAATCAAATCGAAATAATTTTCAGGATAAGGAATGTTAGAAACCGAACCATCTTTAATTGTTATATTTGGAAATTTAGATTGTGCAATTTCAATCATTTTCGAACTAATATCAACTCCATGGTTTGCAAATTCTAAAAACCGTCCTGTTCCACAACCTAAATCTAAGGTGTTTTTGAATGCGTTTTTCCCCAGAATTGACTTTAAAAATATACGTTCTTGTAGATCAATATATTTTCCATAAGAATTTTCAAATCGATTGCTATCATAAGTTGGCGCTAAATCGTCGTAATATTTTTTTATTGCATCAATCATTTCATAAATGTATGGCATTTCTAACAAAAATAAATAAATTTGTAATTACAAGTAAACTACTTTTTTAAAATAAATTATTCACCACATGAAACAACAAGATGCCATCCAGTTATTTGAAAACAAAAAAGTAAGAACTATTTGGGATTCTGATCAAGAAAAATGGTTTATTTCTATAATTGATGTTATAGAAGTTTTGACAGAAACCGACAGATCTAGAAAATATTGGAGCGATTTAAAATCTAAATTAAAGAAAGAAGGAAGTGAACTGTCCGAAAAAATCGGACAGTTGAAAATGATAGCTCCAGATGGAAAATTTCGTTTAACAGATGTTGCAGATACGGAACAACTTTTTAGATTAATTCAATCAATTCCATCACCAAAAGCTGAACCATTTAAGCTTTGGTTGGCTCAAATTGCCTCTGAACGATTGGATGAAATGCAAGATCCAGAATTGACTATTGACAGAGCTTTAGAGCAATATTTACAATTGGGTTATTCTGAAAATTGGATAAATCAACGATTAAAAAGTATTGAAATTCGTAAAGAACTTACGGATGAATGGAAAAGTCGCGGATTAAAAGAAGGTCAGCAATTTGCAACTTTAACCGATATTATTTCAAAATCTTGGTCGGGAAAAACTACCAAAGAGTATAAAATTTTGAAAGGTTTAAAAAAAGAAAATCTTCGCGATAACATGACTAATACCGAATTGATATTAAATATGTTAGCCGAAGCATCCACAAAAGATATTTCGCAAGCTGTTAATCCACTAACATTTGAAGAAAGCAAAAATGTTGCTAAACAAGGTGGAAATGTTGCTAAAGTTGCTTTAAAAGAGCTTGAAGCAAAAACTGGAAAAAAAGTAGTTACTTCGCTTAATGCAAAATCGTTGTTGGAAATCGATAAAAAAAAGATTGACAATTAACTCAATGAACGAAGTTTTATCAAAATATTTGCCTGAACATTCGGTTCAAAGTTGTTTTGAGTTAATCAAAGCCAACTCGGTGCATCTAAAAATTGTTAACGAACGACAAACGCGTCATGGTGATTACAGAAAAGGACTTTCTGGCAAACACGAAATTACGGTAAATGCGAATTTACTTAAATACCGTTTTTTGATAACATTGGTTCATGAAATTTCACATTTAGTTGCTTTCGAAAAATTTGGGAGAAACATAAAACCGCATGGAGTAGAGTGGAAGATGACGTTTCAGCGATTGATGGTTCCGTTTATTCGGCCAGAGATTTTCCCGCATTCGGTGTTGCCATTGGTTGCAAATCATTTTAGAAATCCAACTGCGAGTAGTGATACCGATGCCAAATTAGCTTTTGCTTTAAAACAATTTGACGAAAGAAAAGCCGATATCCATTTTATTCATGAAGTACCAAGTGGTAGCTTATTCAGAATAAAAAACGGACGCGTTTTCCAGAAAAAAGGTCTTCGAACAAAACGATACGAATGTGTTGAGGTTCAAACAGGAAGATTGTTTTTGTTCAATGCCAATGCTGAGGTTGAAATAATTCCGGGATAAGATGAAGAAATTTAAAGCATATTATTTGTTATTTATTTCATCATTGATATTGTTAATGTCGGGTTTTTTAGTTGGTACAGAGACATTAGATATAAATCTTCACGATACTTATTATGTCATCATGAGAAACCATCTGTATTGGTTGATTTCAATTCTTTTAGTACTCTTTTTCTTGATTTATTTATTGTTTGATAAAGTTAAAATAAATTTTGAACACCTTTTTTCAAAAGTGCATATTTTCGGAACTTTAATTTCAGTACTAGGATTACTTTTTCCTTATTCTTTAATTTTTAGCAAAGCTAAGTTTCCGTTATTTGATTATTCACTTTACATAAATTTATCAATGACAATTAGCATTTTAG
>NZ_DQDX01000095.1:0-16518 GCF_003525665.1 Flavobacterium sp. | reverse complement strand
ATTTATTATCGTTATATTCGTATCTATAATAAAAAAAATGAAGTCATTTCTTGCTTCGAAAATGGACTTAATTAATAAACAGTAGCCAAACGTTGTGCCTAATTTTATTTTTTCAAGTCAGTATATAAGAGGAAATAACGCTTTATCTTTACATACAAACATTTCGACGAAGACAATTAGCTTTTGAAAGAATGAAGGATTAAAACAAAAAGACAAACAAATACATTTGCAAAAAAAATATATAATATGAATAATAATTATTACGCAATTATAATGGCTGGTGGTGTTGGATCAAGATTTTGGCCCGTTTCTACAACTGATTATCCTAAGCAATTTCACGATATGCTAGGTTCGGGTGATACTTTAATTCAAAAAACCTTTAGTCGTTTAGCAAAATTAATTCCGACCGAAAATATATATATTCTTACCAACGAACGATACAATGACTTGGTACTAGAGCAATTACCAATGGTTGAACAAGAGCAAATTTTGTTAGAACCAGCAATGCGAAATACAGCACCATGTATTTTATATGCTTCATTAAAAATTAAAAAACAAAATCCAGACGCACTTATGGTTGTGGCACCAAGTGATCATTGGATTGAAGATGAAGACGAATTTGGAAAAAATTTAAAACAATGTTTTGATTTTTGCGAGAAAGAGGATGCTTTATTGACTTTAGGAATCCAACCAACTTTTCCAAATACCGGTTTTGGTTATATTGAATTTGATAAATCGGATGAAAATTCATTAAAGAAAGTAAATCAATTTCGTGAAAAACCAGATTATGAAACGGCAAAATCATTTCTTGATGCAGGAAATTTTCTTTGGAATGCAGGAATCTTGATTTGGAGTGTAAATTCGATTATCTCATCATTTGAAAAATTTCAACCTCAAATGACCGCCTTGTTTATGAATGGCTATGGTGATTTTAATTCTGCATCAGAAAAAGATTTTATTGATAACAATTATGCTAATGCCGAAAACATTTCTATCGATTATGCAGTGATGGAAAAAGCAAACAATGTATATGTTCTTCCAGCAACATTCGATTGGAATGACCTTGGAACTTGGGGTTCCCTTCATGAAAAATTAGACAAGGACGAAAATAATAATGGTGTTATCAATGCCAAAGTTATTCTTGAAAATGCTTCTAATAACATCATTCGATCTGATGCTGATAAAATAATTGTGATTAATGGTCTAAGTGACTACATAATTGTTGATAAAGAAGGAGTTTTAATGATATATCCAAAAAGTAAAGAACAAGATATTAAACTAATTACCTCTTTAGCAAACAATTTGTAAAAATTTACAGTTCTTTATTCTGTGCTTTTCTAATTTTTTTGAAAAGATTTGACGAATAAACAAAATCGACAATTGCCTCATTATCAGTTTTAAAGATATCTTTTTTAGTGCCTTCCCAAGCTAGAATTCCATTTTTTAAGAAGATGATTTTCTCGCCAATTTCCATCACAGAGTTCATATCGTGCGTATTGATTACTGTCGTGATGTTGTATTCTTGAGTGATTTCCATAATTAAATTATCAATCACAATAGCGGTTTTTGGATCGAGTCCAGAGTTGGGTTCGTCACAAAATAAATACTTTGGATTGTTCACAATTGCTCTTGCAATGGCAACACGTTTTTGCATTCCGCCAGATATTTCAGATGGTTTTTTATGATTAGCATCAATTAAATTAACCCTTTGAATAACTACATTCACTCGATCTCTAATTTCTGCAGCCGATTTAGTTGTAAACATTTTTAAAGGAAAGCCTACGTTTTCCTCAACAGTCATACTATCAAATAAAGCGCTTCCTTGAAAAACCATTCCGATTTCTGTTCTTAACTCGCGTTTTTCATCGCTAGTTAAATCAGAATATACTCTTCCATCAAATGAAATTGTTCCTACATCTGGCGTGAAAATACCCAATAATGATTTAAGCAAAACCGTTTTTCCCGATCCACTTTGTCCTATAATTAAATTGGTTTTTCCAGTCTCAAATGTGGTTGTAATTCCTTTTAAAACTTTAGATTCACCAAACGATTTTTCTACATTTTTTACTTCTATCATCTGTTAATTGGTTAAAAGTAACTGTGTTAAAATATAATTTACCAAAATAATTACTACAGATGTCCAAACAAAGGCAACTGTACTTGCTTTTCCAACTTCGAGCGCGCCACCTTTCATATAATAGCCATGAAAAGAAGGAATTGTAGCAAGAATTAAAGCGAAAACTATTGTTTTTATAAAAGCATACGCAATATGAAATGGTATAAATTCGGTTTGAATTCCATTAATAAACTCATCACTCGATGTAAATCCGCCATAAACTCCAGCCATCCAACCACCAAGAATACCTAGAAACATGGCAATTCCAATAACAAACGGATACAATAAAAGTGCAATTATTTTAGGAAAAACTAAGTAGTTTAAAGAATTTACACCCATAACTTCCAAGGCATCAATTTGCTCGGTAACACGCATCGTTCCTATACTTGACGTGATAAACGAACCCATTTTTCCCGCCATAATTATCGAAATAAAAGTAGGAGCAAACTCTAAAATTACAGATTGTCTGGTTGCAAAACCAATTAAGTATTTAGGAATCAACGGATTGGTTAAGTTCAAAGCCGTTTGAATAGCAACAACACCACCAACGAAAAACGAAATGAATGCCACAATTCCAAGTGAATCAATAACCAAATCATCAATTTCTTTAAAAATCAATCCTCGCATAACACTCCATTTTGTGGGTTTATTGAAGACTTCTTTTAGCATTAGAAAATATTTTCCTATTTGCGATAAATAGCGAACTAGCATCATAGTTTTTAAATATGGTCAAAAATAGTTATAAGTTGTGACCCGAGGAAAAATAAATCGTTTTATTTTTTTGAATAGGCGAAGCAGTTTTGTGGTAAACTAATATGATTTTTTTGGGCGTTATCTTTCAGGTCGGGCTATTCGTTACAATCTTTTATTCCATTGCATTCCATAAAAGGATTTCCACTGCTATCCCTAACGCAAACTCCAATAAAAAAGGAACTAATTTTTTTTAAAACAACTTTTCTTTCATTTTTTGCAATCGGTACTTGCGAATAAATTTAGCTTGTTCAGTTGTGACCAAAAGTGGTTTTCTTTCAGATTTCGCTTTCCAAAAACCTTTTATGTAATCTATAAAAAGCAATGGTTTTTTCTTCATCATCGCCAGTTTAGCAGAGGCAATTGCGGTAATTAAAAAACCATAACCTAAAGTGTAAAAAGCTTCACCTTGTTTGTAGCGAGCCGTTTTGTCGTAGCGTGCGCCAGTTGGTTTTAAGTGTTTTACATGCAAACTTTCATCAGTTACAATTTTCCAATTATAAAACTTGCAAAGTAATTCATCAACAGTATCCCAACCCATGGCTGGTTTTAACCCACCAATTTCTTTAAAAGTTGCTTTTCTATAAGCTTTCAAAGCACCACGAATATGATCTTTATCGGTGAGATTTTCTAAGATCCAATCGCCATTTTTCTCGATGTAACAAAAACCACCAACCATTCCAATTCGATCATCCGATTGGAAATGATTTATAATTGTTTCAAAATAATTGGATGGGAAAATTAAATCGGCATCAATTTTAACTAAAATATCATAATTTTCATCAATGTGTTTTTCACCTTCATGAAACGCCTGAATGACCTTGCTTCCTGGTAAATGAATTGCATTTGAAACTTTATTTACTAAAGAAATCCAAGGATACTTTTTAGCAAATTCTTCTATAATTGCTGCAGTTCCATCTGTCGAATTATCATTAACTACAACCACTTTTGAAGGTAAAACAGTTTGTTCCACTAACGATTGTAAGGTTAGCGAAATAAATTTTTCTTCGTTGTATGTTGGAATTATAAGGTAATATTTCATGTGAAAAATCTATTTTCTTTCAGCAAAAACAATGTAGTATCTTGGAGTGAAATATCTAAGCAAAGGTCTGAATCCTAATTTATTAACTGGATGTGTAAATTTTTCACGAGCAGTGATTTTCCAACCTGTTTTTTCTAAAAGCCAATCTAGTTGCCAGTCTTCAAATTCGTGATAATGTCTGTCCCACATATCTGTTTTGCTTCTATATGCCGGAGAAAACCATAAGCGAAGTGGAATTGAAATCAATAATTTATCGCAATTTACGTTTTGTAAAACAGTATACGGATTTAATAAATGTTCGAAAATTTCAAATGCGGTGAAAACAGTATAACTTTCTGTTTGCAAAGCAGTTTGGTTATTGTCTAAGTCTTCACCTTTTGTATTTTTTACAGTATAACCATTCTCCTCCATGATTTTAGAAAACGGATTTGGCACACCTAAATCAAAGATTGTTTCAGAAGTAGTAACGTGCTTTTGTAAAAATTCTAAAGTATGCTTAAAGCGTTTATTTGGAAATGTTTTTTCGTACATGTTGGTTAATTTTGCCGCTAAGGCACTAAGTCGCAAAGATAAATAAAGTTTTTACTTTTAGGCGTTAGATTTGCTTCAAAATGGAATTGTAAATTTATGATTTCGTTTTTATAAAAATAAATTCTCGCGAAGTGGTTTTAGCCCTGATAGTAATGGAAAACCTTTTTAAAACAACAGCTATTTTTTCTTGAAATATAAAAACGACCAACGGAAGTTCTTTATATTTCTTTAGAAAAAAAGTTGTTGTTTAAAAAGTTTGGAATGTATAGCAGGATTAGCTTCTAATTATAGAAAATATGTGAATTTGGTCCAGCTTTGAACTTTTTTACATTTTATAAACTATTGCATTTACATTCATTCCTGCTCCAACTGACGCAAACATTATGACATCACCTTTGTTTAGTTCTTGGTTTTCGATTTCACCTTTTACAAGTGAATCATATAAAGTAGGAACCGTTGCAACGCTAGAATTTCCTAATTTGTGAATACTCATTGGCATAATTCCAGCAGGTGGAGTTTGTCCGTAAAGTTTGTAAAAACGTTGGGTAATTGCTTCATCCATTTTTTCATTGGCTTGGTGAATCAATATTTTTTTGAGATTTGAAATGTCGATTCCGCAGCTATCAAGACATTCTTTCATGGCTTTTGGAACATTGCTTAAAGCAAATTCATAAATTTTTCTACCATGCATTTTTATGTATCGGACATCAGGATCGAGGTTTTTATTGAATGAACCGCCAAAGAATAAATAATTGGCTTCGTCATAGGTAAAAGTTGCCGATTCGTGTGCTAAAATTCCACCATCCTTTTCTGTAGCCTCTATAATTGTTGCTCCAGCACCATCAGAATAAATCATCGAATCTCTATCATGTGGATCGGTAACTCTGGATAAAGTTTCGGCACCAATAACTAAACATTTTTTAGCCATTCCAGACTTGATAAAAGCAGTTGCTTGAATTACGCCTTCAACCCATCCAGGACAACCAAAAAGCATGTCATAAGCGACACATTTTGGATTTTTTATACGTAAATTATACTTGACTTTAGAAGCTAAACTAGGCAACATATCACCTTGAATAGCGCCTTTTTTTACATCGCCAAAATTGTGTGCAAAAATAATGTAGTCTAATGTTTCTGGATCAATATTGGCGTTTTCAATCGCTTTCTGTGAGGCAATTGTTGCAATATCGGAAGTTATTAAATCATCTGCCACATACCTGCGTTCTTCAATACCAGTGATACCTTGAAATTTTTCAGTAATTATTTCATTGGGTTGAGCAAACGGCGTTCCATCTTCATTTAAAAATTCATGTTTAGCAAAGTCACTGTTAGCAACTATCTTAGTTGGAATGTAACTTCCAGAACCTGTTATTTTTATATTCATCTTTATTTTAATGACACATTATAATGTAAATCTAAAGATAATAAATCAATTGGCAACACAAATAATACTATGCGTGCATATAATTATGAAATTATCAATTAATGCGATTTTTTTTATGAAATATGTATTCTTATTGGTTTTTTTGCGCAATTTTTATTTGCATAATTGTAGCAATACTCAAAGCTTGTGTCTTTATTTTTTCTGAATTCGCTCCTTTAAAATGTTCATCTATAGTAGTATTAAAATGATTTAACCATATTTTGAATAATTCTGGAGACAAATATTCTTTTTCATTTATGTCTAAATGAATTTGAGTTAGATTATTGGTATATCCGCCAGTTCCTAAAATGGCTTGCGACCAAAAAGTGACCAAAATGGGCAAATGTTCTTCGAGATGAATCTTTACAACATCAGTAAAAATATAACTGATACTTTCATCGGATAAAAGTTTTTTGTAGAATTCGTCTACAAGTAGATACAAATCGTCTTGGTTTTGAATGTCATTCATTTCTAAAAGATTAGTATGCAAAGTTACTCGATTCTATTTTCAATACTATGATTTATGTCATTTTATATAAAAGTAAAAAGGTCTCAAAAATTAATTTGAAACCTTTTTAATCTTAATACTTAATACTAAAATCTTACTACTACATGTAAGCCTCAATTGGAGCACAGCTACAAACTAAATTTCTATCACCGTAAGCTTCATCTACACGACGAACTGTTGGCCAGAATTTATTTTCGGCGATATAATCCAATGCAAAAGCTGCTTGTTCTCTTGTGTATGGGAAAGTCCAAGTGTCACTTGTAATCATTGCTAAAGTGTGTGGCGCATTTCTTAAAATATTATTTGCATCTTCTTTCGTAGAAACTTCAATTTCTTTTCTAATAGAAATCATAGCATCACAAAAACGATCTAATTCTGCTAAATCTTCACTTTCTGTTGGCTCAATCATCAAAGTTCCAGCTACCGGAAATGAAACTGTTGGTGCGTGGAAACCATAATCCATTAAACGTTTTGCGATATCGGTTACTTTAATTCCGTTTTCTTCAAATGCTCTACAATCTAAAATCATTTCGTGTGCTGCGCGTCCCATTTCTCCAGAATACAAAATTGGATAATGTTCTTCTAATCTTGCTTTCATATAATTTGCATTTAAAATCGCAAATTTTGTAGCATTGGTTACACCTTCAGCGCCAAGCATCGTGATGTATCCGTAAGAAATTAAACATACTAAAGCAGAACCATAAGGAGCAGCAGAAATCGCTGTAATTGCTTGATTTCCTCCAGTAGGAATAATTGGATTTGTTGGTAAAAACGGAACTAATTTTTCGTTTACACAAATTGGTCCGACACCAGGTCCACCGCCACCATGAGGAATAGCGAATGTTTTGTGTAAATTCAAGTGACAAACATCAGCTCCAATTGTAGCCGGATTTGTTAATCCAACTTGAGCGTTCATGTTGGCACCATCCATATAAACTAAACCACCATTTTCGTGAATAAGATCTGTGATTTCACAAATAGCACTTTCAAAAACTCCGTGAGTTGATGGATAAGTTACCATTAAAGCCGATAAATTATCTTTATGTTCGATAGCTTTCGCTCGTAAATCTTCTACATCAATGTTACCGTTTTCCATAGTTTTGGTAACGATGATTTGCATTCCTGCCATTGCAGCCGAAGCTGGGTTGGTTCCGTGAGCCGAAGCTGGAATCAAACATACATTTCTGTGTTGATCACCACGAGATAAATGATAGGCACGAATCGCCATCAAACCTGCATATTCTCCTTGCGCACCAGAATTTGGTTGTAAAGTTGTTCCTGCAAATCCAGTGATCTCATTTAATTGTTGCTCTAATTTTTTAAGCATAATTTGGTAGCCTTCCGCTTGTTCAACTGGAGCAAATGGGTGAATACTGTTCCAATTTGCCATCGATAACGGTAGCATTTCAGCAGCAGCATTTAATTTCATCGTACAAGAACCTAACGAAATCATCGAATGATTTAACGATAAATCTTTACGCTCTAATTTTTTGATATAACGCATCAACTGACTTTCAGAATGATGGTTGTTGAAAACATCATGTGTCAAGAAAGTTGAAGTTCTTTCAAGTGAATCAGAAAAATTAATTGTTGAAGTCAATTCAGATACTTTAAAACTATCTTTTCCTGTTGCTTCTGCAAAAATTGAAATGATTTGATTTAAATCTGATAAAGAAGTAGTTTCATTTATAGAAATTGAAATCGTATCTGCATCAACATAATAAAAATTCACTTCATTTTTCTCTGCAATTGCTTTTACTTTTTGAGCATCAGCTTTTACTAAAATGGTATCAAAGAAAGAAGTATTTACATTGTAAATGCCTAATTTATTTAAAGCATCAGCCAAAGTAACTGCCGAAGCATGTACTTTATCTGCAATGTATTTTAATCCTTTTGGTCCGTGATAAACAGCGTACATTCCGGCCATAACAGCAAGTAAAACTTGAGCTGTACAAATGTTAGAAGTCGCTTTTTCACGTTTGATATGTTGCTCGCGAGTTCCTAAAGCCATTCTTAAAGCTCTATTTCCGTTAACGTCAATAGAAACACCAATTATTCTTCCTGGCATTGAACGTTTAAATTCTTCTCTTGTTGCAAAATAAGCCGCATGTGGTCCGCCATAACCCATCGGAATACCGAAACGTTGTGAAGTTCCAACTACAACATCGGCACCCATTTCTCCTGGAGATTTAAGCTTTACCAATGATAAAATATCAGCAGCAACGGCAACTTTAATTTCTTTTTCGTGTGCTTTTGCGATGAAACTTGCGTAATCATGAACTTGACCAAATTTTCCTGGATATTGTAAAATAGCTCCGAAGAAATCTGTTGAAAAATCAAATGTTTCGTGATTTCCAACTACTAATTCAACACCAATTGGAGTAGCGCGAGTTTGTAAAACAGATAAAGTTTGAGGTAAAATTTCTTCAGAAACGAAGAATTTACAAATGTTATTTTTCTTTTGATCACGAGAACGAACGTCATACAATAATGACATTGCTTCGGCTGCAGCAGTTCCTTCGTCAAGAAGAGATGCGTTAGCAATTTCCATTCCGGTTAATTCGATAACAGTGGTTTGGTAGTTCAAAATTGCTTCTAGACGACCTTGAGCAATTTCTGCTTGATAAGGCGTGTAAGCAGTATACCAACCTGGATTTTCAAAAATATTTCTCTGAATTACAGCAGGAACAATCGCTGGATGATAACCTAAACCGATATATGATTTGAAAATTTTGTTTTTCTTTCCTAATTCTTGAATGTGCGATAAGTATTCGTATTCAGTCATTGGAGCGTCTAAATCTAAGTCTTTTTTTAGACGAATATTGTCTGGCACAGTTTCGTAAATTAACTGGTCAAGACTTTCAACTCCAATAGTTTTAAACATATGTTGTAGGTCGTTCTCACGTGGACCTATGTGGCGTAATGCAAAAGCGTCTGTTCTCATTTAAATAGAAATAAATATAAAATTTGTGTGTTGTTTTTAAGAATCTGAAACTTATTCAAATTGAAGCACAAAAGTAATTATTAAACTTCTATTTTTAAGTTAAACAAAGGGTAATATTTTGAGAAATTGTTAACTAAAAAGAGGGTTTATTAACAGAATGATTAGTTTTGTAGTATGCAATTTTTAAAGAAGCTTTTCGACTTTTACATCAATTCAAGTATTCATGTGGCTTTGTCTGTATATGCTTTGGTACAATTGACACAAATTTTGTTTAGCATTTCTAATGATTTTGCTACTTCTTACTTCGCTTTTTTCGGAACAATTGTGGGTTATAATTTTGTAAAATATGATGCTTTAGCGAGAGCAAAAAAAGTACAAATGTCACTTCAATTAAAAGGAATTGCCTTTTTGAGTTTTCTATCTTTAATAGCTACTGGATATTATTTTTTTCAACTGCAAAAGAATACGCAAATCATTGGTTTTGTATTTCTCGCCATAACATTATTGTACACCTTGCCGTTCTTTCCCAACAAAAAAAATGCACGAAATTGGGCTGGAATTAAAATCTACATTGTGGCTTTATGTTGGGTAGGCGTGACGCTTTTTCTGCCAATTATCAATACTAATTTGCCTTTAACAAATTATGTTTTTTTGGTTGCAGCACAACGATTTATTCTGATTTTTGTAATGATTTTAATTTTTGAAATCATTGATTTAAGGTTGGATGATCCACATTTGAAAACTGTTCCGCAACAAATTGGGGTTTTAAAAACCAAACGGGTTGGAGTTGTTTTGATGATTTTATTCGTGTTATTAGAATTTTTATCTACAGATTTTCGACTGGAATTTTTTTCTTTAAAATTGGCTTTAGCATTAACGACGATTTTATTTTTGTTGTTTTCAAATGAAAATCGGTCGCGTTATTATGCTTCTCTTTGGGTAGAAAGTATCCCGATATTTTGGTGGTTATTTTTGCTCGTTTTCGGCTAATTCTTTTAGAACTCTATTGCGTTCAGAAATAAAATTAGTTAAATGTTTTTTCAGAATAAGTACATCAAATAATTTTCCAAAAATTCCGTACGGCGTTTGATACTGAATTTTGTCAATCATCATTACAAATCCGTTCCCATCGATGAAGGAATGCTCGTGTTTGAACTTCTTAAATTTACCTTCGACCATTTCATCCACAAAATAATCATAGAGATTCATTGCAGGAATGATACTTTTATGAGTTAAATAGAATCCAAAATGTTTGCCACGCCAAGTAACGGTTTCGTTTACATTTATCAAACCCGAAGTTACTCCATCTATAGCAGTTTCGTTAGATTTTGCTGTCGATAATTTATGAATATCGATGTTTCTTGATAAGTCGAAAATGACTTGTTTGGATGATTTGATTTTTGTTGAAAGATTTATTGTGGTCATTGTTTTATCAAATTTTTAAATGCTTTTTCTAAAGTTTCATATTCAAATGTAAATCCGTTTTCTTGTAATTTTTTCGGAATAACATTTCGGCTTTTCAATACTAATTCTGTTTCTGTTCTGATGAAAAAGGATCCAATTTCGAGCATTAATTTATTTGTTGGTATTCCAAATGTAACGCCAATAATTCCTCGAAGAGTTTTCATGAAATCATAATTTCGGACTGGATTTGGTGAAACAATATTTGCTACTTCTGTCAGCTCTTTTTCTATTGCAAATTCAATTGCTCGTGCAAAATCTTTTTCGTGAATCCAACTAATAAATTGATTTCCTTTTCCTTGTTTTCCGCCAAGGCCAAATTTTGCAAGCATTTTTATTGGAACAAAAGCACCACCATTTTTTCCTAAAACTATAGAAGTTCGCAAAGCCGTTTTCAATGTTTTTGGAGTTTCCGTTTCAAAGAAGGCTTTCTCCCAACTTTTTGCAATGTTCATTGAGAAGTCATCACCAATTTCGCCAGTAAATTCATCCATTTGTTTATCTAATGAAAATCTATATATTGTAGATGTTGATGAATTCAGCCAATGTTTTGGTGGATTTTTACAATTTAAAACAGCTTCATTTAGTATTTTTGTGCTGTCAATTCTAGAATCGTAAATTTCTTTTTTATTGTTTTCAGTATATCTGCAATCAACTGATTTTCCTGCTAGATTTATTAAAACTGAGGCATTTTCTAATTCATTCTCCCAACCAGTCAAAGTTTTTGCATCCCAATTCACATATTTTATGGAATCACTAATTTTAGATTTTCCTCGAGTTAAAATTACGATTTCATCAAATTTATCTTTAAAATGTGCTACTAAAACCTGACCTAAAAATCCTGTTCCTGCTGCAATTATTAGCTTTTTCATTAGTTTAAATTTAAGATGATTGTTAAGGCAATTATTCGATAAATCACCCAAGTTATAGATAAGTAAAATGGTAATTCTAATAGTTTAACTCTTCTTGAATGTTCGATTAGCATTAGTAAGACTGTTATTCCAAACCAACCTAACGTGATTAGTTCTGGTATATTTAAAATTAAATTTAAAATCAATATGGGAAGTAAAAGTAATGAACCCATTAGTGAAACTGTCATTAAGTTTCCAATGTAATTTAAAATTGTTTTCTTGTCAAATTTTATCATAAATAAACCTTGAAAAACTATTTGACCTAAAGCAAGAAATACTTCTCTGATAATAGTTGATTTTGGCAAAATGCTTATAAAATCTGAAAATTCATATAAGACAAATGTTGTTATAGTTGCTGCAAACAAAATGTACAATATTCGATACTTAAAGTTAAAATCAGGAACACATTGCAACTTGATTTCTTTTTTAATTTTACTCGGAATAATTACTTTTCGATTGTAAGAAATGAAAGAATATAATTTTTTTAGAAAGAATTTTATTGGTTTGAGATTTCCGATTTTTTCCATCCAAGGAAATGAAAATCCAATTACTTTTAGTAAGCTATCAATTCCATAAATCACGGTTTTGTTTTCGTTATCGACTAATGCAATTTCGTTAGAAGCACGTTTTACATCTATAAAATTTTGCTCTTCATCAGATAGTTGACAATAAGGTTTTTTGCCGTTTTCGTCTAACATTCCTGCTTTTATAAATCCTGAAGTGTAAACTCGACAAAGCGGACAATCTTCGTCATATAACAAGGTTTGTTTCGCAAGTGTTTTCATCTTATAGTTTTTTTACCTTCAATCGTTATTTTTGAACCTAATGCTAGAAATTCAGAAGTTGGTTGTAAATCTTGTAAAAACTTAAAATCTTTACCATAAATACTTTCGAAATCTACATCAATTTTTGAATCAATGACTTTTAATTGCTTCCAACTTGGATGCGTAACTTCGTATTCAATTGTTTTGTTTTCATTGAATTTTGTGTAACCAAAATAATGTTCAGTTATGAACTCAGCTTCTGAATTAACCTCAATTGGAATTGTGTTTTTTTCTGTTGTCATTGTAATCGAATTCCATTTAGCATCTTTAAACCATTCGTATTGAAACCTTTTTGATATTTCATTTTCAGTTCTTGAGTGACGCATTTTCAACGTTTGATAATGTTCGTTGTATAAAGTATTGGCTATAATTGTAACGGCGTGTTTCGGAACAATTTCTTTAACGAAAACAACGCCACGTTTCCAAATTCCGTTTTCGTATCTTTTCACATAAAAGCGTAAATTGACTTCCTCAAAATTCACATGAAACGGAACTTTGATTCCTAAAACTTTTACGTTTTCAAACATAAATCCGATTAAGCTGATGTAACATTTGCCATTCCATAAGTCGAGTTCAGTGCCTTTTGGAATATAATTGTTTAAAATATTTGGATCGATTTCGTAATTGATCATTGCTAAATCATTCCACTCTGCGGTTAAGAAGCTCATTTGTTAAGTATATTAAATTTAGAATTAGAAAAGCTGCAATAGTTTATGTACAAATTGTAAAGTCCTATTGGAAGGCACATATAAAAAAAGTCACCTTCTATAAATTTGAAAAACAGAATTACAAAAAACCAATAAAGGATATAAAGTGAGAATAGATATTTATTGTAAGCCATTGCATAAAACGTAAAACTAAAGGCTGTAAAAACTTGAAAAAATCCAAGAATAACTAAAAATCCGATACTACTATCTAAATTCAAGCTCATGATGTTTTCCAAGAATACACCTACAAATGCTACGATAGTCAAAATCAAATTAAGGTAGAATACAAACTGTCTCATAATTATCTATTATTTTAAACTTTCAGAAAAAAATGAAAGTTTTGATTAAATTTTTTTACTCTATTTCATTATTTTAACAACCAATTTTGCTAACCAATTGTCTTTGTATTCGGTCATTTTGTCTAACATATTATCAGCTTTCAATACAAAGTCATATAATTTTGTTGTTTGATCTACAAAATGTTTTTCTTCAGCAGTATTGTCTGATGTAATAGATGAAACTTCTTTCAATACTTTCAAAGCAGGTTTGATTTCTCTTTTGCTTCGTTCTCTCGAAATTTTCACGGCTAATTCGTCTAAATCTTTTTCTGCTGTAAAATATTCGCGTCTTTCACCAGCTTTGTATTCTTTATAAACTATTCCCCAATCCATTAATGCTCTTAAATTCATTGAAGCATTTCCACGAGAAATTTGCAATTCTTCCATAATGTCTTCCATCGAAACTGCATCGTGCGAAACCATCAAAAGCGCATGAATTTGAGCCATGGTTTTGTTAATTCCCCATTGGCTACCCAGTGCGCCCCAAGTTTGAACAAATTTATTTTTAGCTTCTTTGAATTCCATTTTAGAATGTTATTTCATTTTGATAAAACAAAGGTATATAAAAGTTTTTAAAGTTTCAAAAAAAAATGAAAGTTTGTTTGTTTTTATTTAAAACGTATAAATTGGTGAATACAATCACTAATAAATATATAATATTGGTGAATGCGTTCACCAAAAAACATATTTAATTGGTGAATATAATCACTAAACTATATATAAATTTGGTGAATAGGGAATAATTTTATAATTTTGAGGAAAGTTTAAAGTTATGATAAATAGAGATTTAACCAATGTTGTGCTTAAAAAGCTGCATAAAGGTAAAGCTATTGTGCTAATTGGTCCAAGACAAGTTGGTAAAACAACTTTAGTAAATGCTTTATTAGATGATAAAGAGTATCTGTTTTTGGATGGTGATGATAATTCGGTGTCCGATTTACTTTCTAATGCCAATACAGAACAATTAAGAAGTATAATCGGAAATTATAAATACGTTTTTATTGATGAAGTGCAACGCATTCCAAATATTGGGTTAAAGTTGAAGATTATGGTGGATCAAATTAAAGATGTTCAAGTAATTGTCTCAGGTTCATCAGCTTTTGATATTAATAACATGACGCAAGAACCTTTAACAGGAAGAAAATTTGAATATCAAATGTTTCCGGTTTCGTGGAGTGAATTTGAAAATAATGTTGGTTATGTTAAAGCGTATCAACAACTAGAATTACGAATGCTTTACGGAATGTATCCCGATGTAATAAATAATTTTGGAAACGAATATGAGATTTTGAAAAACTTGGTTTCGAGTTATTTGTATAAAGATATTTTGGCTTTAGCAGGCATTAGAAAATCGAATGTTTTAGAAAAAATTCTCCAAGCATTAGCGCTGCAAGTAGGAAGTGAAGTTAGTTACAACGAAATCGCTCAATTGGTTGGTGTTGATAAAAACACAGTGAATAATTACATCGATTTGTTAGAAAAAAGTTTTGTTATTTTTAGACTAAATAGTTTTTCTAAAAACATCAGAAACGAGATAAAAGCCAACAAGAAAATCTATTTTTACGACAATGGTGTACGAAATATGGTTATTGGAAATTTCAGCAATTTAGCACTTCGACAAGATAAAGGTGCTTTGTGGGAAAATTTTATGATTGCTGAAAGAATGAAGCATTTGTCCTATTCGCAAAGCAATGCAAAACCCTATTTTTGGAGAACTACAACACAGCAAGAAATTGATTATATAGAAACCAATGCCGACGCAGTAAGTGCGTTCGAATTCAAATGGGCAAGTACAAAAAAAGCTAAATTACCCAAGTCGTTTATAGAAGCTTACAACCCAAGTTTTTTGGTGGTGAATAAGGATAATTTTAGGGATTTCTTGAAATAGATTCTTTAATAACTCCGACAAAGTTCAAAACTCTGTCGGAGTTTAATTTATAACAACCCAGCACGTTTCAACAACGCATCCGCTTTAGGTTCTTGACCACGAAACTTTTTATACAATTCCATTGGTAATTCTGTTCCGCCTTTTGAGAGTACATTGTCTTTAAATTTGGTTGCCACTTCTTTATTAAAAATGCCTTTTTCTTGGAAATAAGCAAATGCATCAGCATCTAAAACTTCTGCCCATTTGTAGCTATAATACCCTGAAGAATATCCACCTTGGAATATGTGTGAAAAAGAAGTACTCATACAATTCTCAGCAACATCAGGATATAAACTTGTACCTTCCATTGCTTGTTTTTCAAAAGCTTTTACATCGGCGATGGTTTGAGATTTTCCGTGATAAGTCATATCTAAAATACCAAAACTCAATTGACGTAACGTTGCCATTCCTTCTAAGAAACTCGCACTTTCTTTGATTTTTTCTACATATTCCTGCGGAATGATTTCCCCAGTTTCGTAATGTTTTGCAAACAATGCCAATGCTTCTGGTTCGTAACACCAATTTTCCATAACTTGACTTGGTAACTCAACAAAATCCCAATAAACCGAAGTTCCAGACAAACTTGGATAAGTTGTGTTGGCTAACATTCCGTGTAAAGCGTGACCAAATTCGTGGAATAAAGTGGTTACTTCATTGAAGGTTAGGAGTGAAGGTTTGGTTTCTGTTGGCGGTGTGAAATTACAAACGATAGAAACGTGTGGTCTTTCATTAATTCCATTTTTCACTGCTTGCGATTTATATGATGTCATCCAAGCGCCATTTCGTTTTCCTTTTCTTGGAAAAAAATCGGAGTAGAAAATGGCAACCAATTCTCCTTCAAAGTCTAACACCTCAAAAGTTTGCACATCTTCATGGTATTTGTCAATATCAAAAACTTCTTTAAAAGTAATTCCGAATAGTTTTTCGGCAATGGTAAATGCGCCATTCAAAACATTTTCTAACTTGAAATAAGGTTTTAAAATTTCATCATCAAAGTTGAATAATTTTTGTTTCAATTTTTCTGAATAGTAAGCTC
>NZ_DQDX01000094.1:11173-19784 GCF_003525665.1 Flavobacterium sp. | reverse complement strand
GATTGAGGTAAATTGTTATCATATTTTTTTAAATTTTAAATTTATATTCTGAAATAAAAAGGGTATATTAGCGAAACAAATGTAGTGTTTGATTGATAAAAAAATAAAATTTAATTCGTCATATAATGTTTATTGAACAAGGTATTAGTAAAGACAATCCTTTTTGGAAGTATATTGTTGGATCTTTAATTATAATCATGGCAGCATTTATTGGACAACTTCCTTTATTGTTTGTTGTTTTAGCAAAAGCTATAGATGGAGGAGGAATTCCTTCAACTAATGAAGAAATGTTGCAATATTTAGAACCCAATTTGTCGTTGTTTCTAATAATGATTTCGTTTGTTTTTGCAATTGGCGGCGTTTATTTGGCTGTTAAATATTTGCACAAGCAAACCTTTTTATCGGTAACAACATCACGACCAAAAGTAGATTGGAATCGCATTTTATTTTCGTTTTCAATTTGGGCTATATTTACTGTCATAACAACATTTGCCTACGTTTATTACGAACCAGAAAGTTTCGTTTGGAATTTTAAACCAACGCAATTCGCAATATTGTGTGTAATTGCAGTAATGTTGATTCCGTTTCAAACTAGTACTGAAGAATATATTTTTAGAGGTTATTTAATGCAAGGATTTGGAAATGCTTCATTACAAAAGAAGTTTCCAATTGGATTATTTTATTCAATGATTTTTGTTCCAATTTATATGGCATTTGAATTAATATTTGATAATCAATTTAGTTCAAATACATCTTCAGCAACGTTAACTTCCATTGTATTGTTTAGTTTATCTATATTAGTTTTATTAATTATTGATTTGATTTTGAGAAATCTTAATTTCTTTGAAACAAGTTTTTACAATAAACTTTATGATCGAAGTCAAAACAAAATTGTCCCATTATTAATTACTTCTGTAATTTTTGGAGGAATGCACATTGCCAATCCCGAAGTTTCAAAATTGGGTTACATCATTATGGTCTATTACATTGGAACCGGACTTTTCTTAGGAATTATAACCTTAATGGACGACGGAATGGAATTAGCACTCGGATTTCACGCGGCAAATAATTTAGTAAGCGCTTTGTTAATTTCATCCGATTGGTCGGCTTTGCAAACGCATTCCTTGTATAAGGATGTTTCTGATCCTTCGGCAGGTTTAGACGTTTTATTGCCTATATTTATTATATTTCCAATCATGTTATTGATTTTTAGCAAAAAATACAAATGGACCGATTGGAAAGAAAAACTCACAGGAAAAATTAGTACAAATTCTATAACATACACTTATCATGATTAATCCAACCTACGAAAACGTTCACAACGGCTTTAAACTTAACGGTTTTCATCTCAATAGAGAAGATCTGTGTCGTGTTGCTTATAGCTTTATTAAAGAAGGCGAAGATTTTGAGAAACCGGTTGGCGATTTTATTCTAGATTGGTTTGATGGTAAATCCTATATAGAAATGCACACTTCGGGTTCAACAGGAATTCCAAAAATAATTCGTGTAGAAAAACAAGCCATGGTGAATTCGGCATTGGCAACAGGTGATTTTTTTGAACTTCATGCCGGAAACAAAGCTTTACATTGCCTTCCGGTGAAATATGTTGCCGGAAAAATGATGCTTGTTCGTGCGATGATTCTTGGTTTAGATTTAGAATTTGTAGCTCCCAGTTCGCATCCACTTCGAAATGTTGATGGCAATTTTGATTTTGCAGCAATGGTTCCTTTGCAAGCACAAAACTCTTTATCAGATTTGCATCGAATTAAAAAACTGATTGTTGGTGGAGCAAAGATAAATTCGGCTTTAGAAAATCAATTAATAAAATTACCAACTCAAGTTTATGAAACCTACGGAATGACCGAAACCATTTCGCATATTGCTGCAAAATCAGTAGGCGAGAAGGCATTTACAGTTTTGCCAAACGTAACAATTTCGTACGATGATCAAAATTGTTTGGTTATACACGCACCACGAATTAACGACGACGTTATAGAAACAAACGATATTGTAGAATTGGTTAATGAAAATCAGTTCATCTTTCTTGGTCGAATTGACAACGTAATTAACAGCGGCGGAATCAAGTTGTTGCCTGAACAAATCGAAGAAAAATTGGCTGGTAAAATTGAACCACGTTATTTTATTTCTTCTAAAGAAGACAAAGAGTTGGGCGAAAAAGTCATTCTTGTTATTGAAGGAGATTCGTTTACAGTCGATACTTCCATTTTCGACGGATTGGATAAATACGAAAAACCAAAAGAAATTTTATTTGTACCAAAATTCAAAGAAACTGGAAACGGAAAAATTATTCGTAAAGAGAGTTTGATTTAAAATTAGGAGCGAATTCCCGAAGCTTCGGGATAGGGAGTTCTTGGTTTCCATCGTCATCTTGAGCGCAGTCGAAGGGCTGCTGTTCATTACAATAATAAAGCCGCGAACAACGCGGCTTTATTATTTTCATTTCCATCAGGGCTAGTTTGTATTCGTCTTTTTCTAAATCTAGACTTTAAAAACGTGTACAAAAAACTCACTTTTTAAAACTTCAACATCATCGATATTTTTTACTTTAAACTTGGACTTTTTAGCTTTATTAGTTGGTTTTAATCTAATTTCTTTGCCGTCGATTTTAATATCAACTGGCATGTTGAAATCGGCAACATCGGTTTTCCATTGGTATTGAAGTTTGTTTTTTACAACTTTAATTTCCAATCCAGGGATTTTTTTGTATCTCAAATATTGGTCAAAAATAGGCGTAAGATTCATTTTACTTTCTTTATTGAAAAAGTTTACAACCGTTTCAGTATCAATTATTTTATGACGAAAAGTTTCAGAATAGTTTAAAATTATTTTCCACCATAATTCGTCGTTGTTAATCACGTGACGTAATGTGTTTAGCAACAAAGCACCTTTTGGATACATATCACCAGAACCTTCTTGGTTTACACAACACGGACCAATAATTGGTTTGTCATTAGCAACATTTCTGTTCAATCCGCGAGCATATTTCATGGCTTTTTCGTAGCCAAATTGACATTCGATAAATACAATTTCGGTGTATTGCGTGAAGCCTTCGTGAATCCACATATCGGCAATATCGGCAGATGTGATGCTGTTTCCAAACCATTCATGACCACTTTCGTGAATAGTAATATAATCAAAGAGTAATCCAACTCCAGTTCCAGATAAGTCGCTTCCCATGTAACCTTTCAAGTACTTATTTCCGTAAGCCACAGCACTTTGATGTTCCATACCTAAATAAGGAGTTTCAACTAATTTATAACCGTCATCAGCAAAAGGATATTTACCAAATTTAGCTTGAAAGCAATCCATCATTGGTTTTACTTCTTCAAAATGTTTGCGCGCTTTTTCTTCATTATATTTTAAAACATAATAATCCAAATCTAAACCGTTGTGATTGTCATGAATGTGAGCATAATCGGCGATATTTACAGTAATATCATAATTATTAATCGGGTTTTTCACTTCCCAATCCCAACGTGTGTAACCATTTTTCAAATCTTCAGAACCTAAAAGACGTCCATTAGAAACATTCATCAATCCATTTGGTACAGCAACCGAAATTTTCGAACCTAAATCGGGTTCATCGGTTTGAGTATCTTTCACCGGATACCATAGACTTGCTCCAGTTCCTTGAACGGCAACGCCAATCCAATGTCTATTTTCTTTATCTTTTTTGAAAACAAATCCGCCATCCCAAGGTGCATTTTTGGCTACTTTAGGTTTACCTGAATAATAAAAACGAATTTTTTCTGAAGAATTTGCTGTTAATCCGTTAGGAAAATCTACGAAAACTGCGTTGAATTCTCTTTTATAATCTAGCTTTTTATTGTTGTGAATGATGCTATCAATCATCATATTATCAAATAAATCCAATTGAATTTTAGAACTATTTGCAACTACTTTAAAAGCAATTTCGTTGTATCCAACAATAGTTCTTTCTTCTGGATTAATTTTGATATTCAAATCATAACGTTGCACATCAAAGCAAGTTCGTTCTGGTCGTAAACCACCGTGAAGTGAATCTTTACGGGTAAAATTTTGTGCAGAAACAGACTGAAAACCAGCAAGAATGATGCTTAAATAAAGTAGTTTTTTCATGGTTAATCACATTTATGTTTTAATAGTTCATTACTAAAAGCGTTGTAAACTTTTGGATCAAAACCTTCCCAATCAAGGAAATAGCTTCTGTCTTTATTGATTGTTAATAATGCTTCACAACGAATTCTCTTTTCATACTTTTCGTTTAAAAAAAGGTCAAAAATAAGAGCGTTATCAACTATCCAATTAGAGTTTATAGGCTCTTTATAGTGTTGTAAAAAAACAATAGGATAGCTTAAATTAGTGTAAGTGTCAGTATGTGCGAAATGATAGTTTTTAGTTTGAGAAATAGTATTTAAATATTCATTTTGCCGAATATCTGTCCCACATTTTGATAATGGCATTATGTAAAAAATATTTACTATTCCAACAGAGTCTAAGTCTACTTTACACTTGTTTTTTAAATATATTTTTAAGTCTTCAAATTTATCAGCAGGAATACATCCAGGAGCCATTTTTGTATAGTCTTTAGGGAATACTTCTGCTAAAGTTAACTTGCTTGTATCTATAAATTTTAATTCATAATTAGGTTTACTACTACTACAACTTGTTAATATCAACATCGAAGCAAAAAGTAATAAACAGTTTTTCATAGAATTTGGCTTGTACTATTAGTACTTGGTTTTTAAGATTTGTTACTTAGAAATAATTGTTTAACAAAAAAAGTCACAAAAGTTTATTATTTCTTTTGTGACTTTTGAGATAAAACTAAACCTGAATAACTCCTAAATTGAATTTCTTTTCAATAGGCGAGTGGTTTGCTGCTTCGATTCCCATAGAAATCCAAGTTCTAGTTTCTAAAGGATCGATAATAGCGTCAGTCCACAATCTTGATGCGGCATAATAAGGAGAAACTTGTGCGTCGTAACGTGCTTTTATTTTGTCAAATAATTCTTGTTCTACTTTTTCATCTACGGTTTCGCCTTTTGCTTTAAGCGAAGAAGCTTCAATTTGAGCTAAAACTTTTGCTGCTTGAGTTCCACCCATAACGGCAAGTTCCGCACTTGGCCAAGCAAAAATCAATCTAGGATCGTATGCTTTTCCGCACATAGCGTAATTTCCTGCGCCATAGGAATTTCCTACAACAACTGTAAATTTTGGCACAACCGAATTAGAAACCGCATTTACCATTTTGGCACCATCTTTTATAATTCCGCCATGTTCCGATTTGCTTCCAACCATAAATCCGGTCACATCTTGAACAAATACCAACGGAATTTTCTTTTGATTACAATTGGCAATAAAACGAGTAGCTTTATCTGCAGAATCAGAATAAATTACACCACCAAACTGAATTTCACCTTTCTTAGTTTTAGAAACAATTCTTTGATTGGCTACAATTCCAACTGCCCAACCGTCAATTCTTGCATAACAAGTAATGATTGATTTACCATAATCAGGTTTGTACATATCCATTTCAGAATTATCAACCAATCGCTTGATAACCTCGATCATGTCGTATTGTTCCGTTCTTGCTTTTGGGATAATTCCGTAAATCTCTTGTTCGTCAAGCGCTGGTTTTTGCGGTTTTTCTCTGTTAAATCCGGCTTTGTCGTAATCGCCAATTTTTCCAACAATACTTTTAATTCGGTCTAAAGCATCTTTATCGTCTTTGGCTTTATAATCGGTCACACCCGAAATTTCGCAATGTGTAGTTGCACCACCAAGTGTTTCATTATCAATATTTTCTCCAATTGCGGCTTTCACCAAATAACTTCCGGCAAGGAAAATACTTCCAGTTTTGTCAACAATCATCGCTTCGTCACTCATAATTGGGAGATAGGCTCCACCGGCAACACAACTTCCCATAACAGCAGCAATTTGGGTAATTCCCATGCTCGACATTATGGCATTGTTTCTAAAAATACGTCCGAAATGTTCTTTATCTGGAAAAATTTCGTCTTGCATTGGCAAATAAACTCCAGCAGAATCCACTAAATATATAATAGGTAGACGATTTTCCATGGCAATTTCTTGCGCACGAAGGTTCTTTTTCCCTGTAATTGGAAACCATGCGCCAGCTTTTACTGTGGCATCATTGGCAACAACTATACATTGTTTTCCTTTAATGTAACCAATTTTTACAACGACTCCGCCAGAAGGACATCCGCCATGTTCGGCATACATTCCGTCACCAACAAAAGCTCCAATTTCTATACTTTTCGCTTTCTCATCTAGCAGATAATCAATACGTTCACGAGCAGTCATTTTGCCTTCGGAATGTAATTTTTCTATTCTTTTTTCGCCGCCGCCGAGTTTAACTTTTGCAAATTTTTGTTTTAAATCTGATAGTAAAAGTTTGTTATGATCTTCGTTTTTATTGAAGTTTAAATCCATATTATGATGCTATTTTTTTTGTGTGGCTAATGTACGAAAACGTTTTCAATATGAAATAATCGATTTTTTAAATAGTAGAAAATTATAAAAATTGATAACCTCATATTATTATATGCTTAACAATTTATTAACATTGGGAGAGTACTTTTGCACCAATTAAAATGTAAAAAAAATGACATTAAACAATCTTTTTCAGTTTTTCGTTCCTAAAGATAAAAAATTCTTTCCACTTTTTGAACAAGCAGCAGCAAATTTAATTGTACTAGCTGAAACACTTCATAATGCAGTAAATGCACCGAAAGAAGAGCGTGAAGATTATTATAAAAAAATAGAAGAATTAGAGGCTATTATTGAAGAAATTACTCACAAAACGCACCTAGAGTTAAGTAGAAATTTTATTACTCCTTTTGATAGAGAAGATATTCACTCTTTAATCAAAGCAGTTGATAACGTTGCCGATTATATGCACAGTGCAGCAAGTAAAATGCGTTTATATCAAGTTGAAAAAATCACAAAATCGATTAGAAAATTAACTGAAATTAATTTAGAAGCATGTCAATTAATTGGTCTTGGTATCAATGAATTAAAAGAAATGAATCACAAGTCAATCAAAGAAACTTGTAAAAAAATCAATAAATTAGAAAGTAAAGCAGATTCTGTTTTTGATAAAGCTGTAGCTGATATTTTTGAAAATGAGAGTGATGCAAAAAATATAATTAAATACAAAGAAGTTCTTTCGGCATTAGAATCGGCATCAGATAAATGTAAAAGTGTATCTAATGTTATGGAACAGATTTCTGTCAAACATTCGTAATAGTTACAACTAAAAAACAACTTTTATGGATTTTACTTTATTAATAGTAATTATTGTTCTTGCCTTGATATTTGATTATATCAATGGTTTTCACGATGCTGCCAATTCTATTGCTACTATCGTAGCTACTAAGGTTTTAACGCCTTTTCAAGCTGTTGCTTGGGCTGCTTTTTTCAACTTTTTAGCTTATTGGGTTTTTGGTTTTGGAGTAGCAAATACTGTAGCAAAAACTGCAAATCCAGATTATATTGATCTTACAGTAATCCTCGCTGGAATTATTGCCGCAATTATTTGGAATTTACTAACATGGTGGAAAGGAATTCCGTCATCTTCATCACATACACTTATTGGTGGTTTTGCTGGAGCCGCTATTGCTCATGGTTTTAGAGATGTTACTGATCCAGAGCATGCTGGTTTCAAAATTGTAAATTGGTTAAAGGCTGCAAAAGAAGGTGAATTATTGCCTTCTGGAGTTATGATTGTAATTTTGTTTATTGTTTTTGCTCCTTTATTAGGAATGTTAATTTCTTATTTTATATCAATTTGGTTGATGTACTCCTCTAAGAAAAATATTTATCCAAAAATTGTAACTGTAGTTTTAATGTTATTAGCATTATGGTTTTTATCTTCGGTTTTAAACTTTGATGTGGAACCAGATGAAAAATCTTTATTTCATAACAAATTTTGGTATTTTATAAGTGAATCACACAATATCAAGTGGTTTTTGGTGGCGTTTATATTTTATAGTTTAGCAATATTCAATCTAGTATTTAGTAGTTTTTCTACTGCTACAGCTGAAAAAGTTTTAAAGAAAATGCAACTATTGTCGTCGGCAGCATTCAGTTTAGGACATGGTGGTAATGACTCTCAAAAAGTAATGGGAATTATTGCTGCTGCTGTAACTGTATATATCAATGCCAATCCAGGAGCAAATTTATCAATTGGTGGAATATTAGATCTAAATGTTGATATAGATAAAGGAACAATGCCAGGTTGGATTCCGTTAACTTGTTATTCTGTAATTGCGTTAGGAACTTTAAGTGGTGGTTGGAAAATTGTGAAAACAATGGGTTCTAAAATCACAAAAGTGACTGCATTTGAAGGTGTAGTAGCAGAGTCTGCTGGAGCTTTGACATTATTTGTTACAGAACATTTTAAAATTCCGGTATCAACAACACATACCATTACAGGATCAATTATTGGAGTAGGAGTTACTAAAAGAGTTTCTGCTGTTCGTTGGGGTGTGACTGTAAAATTATTATGGGCATGGGTTTTAACCATTCCAGTTTCTGGAGTTTTAGCCGCTTTAGTTTATTACTTTTTGAAGTTATTCATATAAAT
>NZ_DQDX01000094.1:716-11024 GCF_003525665.1 Flavobacterium sp. | reverse complement strand
AATCATTTTTTTCAATGTTAATTTAAAGTTATGTCTATTTTTTTTCATAATCTTAAATTAAGAATTTTAAAACTATTACAAAATTAATACATAACAACTACTTAACATAAACAACACAAATTTTAAAAAATGAGAAAAAAAATCTATGTAGTGATACTACTTTTATTCTTTAATATAAATTTAGCTCAGATTGCAAGTAAAATTGAAGAGCCCAAAAAAGTCTCTCAAGTTGAAAATATGATTAAAAAATGGTATGAGAGTATCAGTATTAGAGGATATGCACAACTTAGATACAATAGATTACTAGAAACAAATAGTGATTTAGGATGTGAACAATGCGATAGATCATGGGGAAATAATGGTGGATTTTTCTTTAGACGAGGTCGAATAATTTTGTCTGGTCAAGTACATAATAGGGTTTTTATTTATATTCAACCAGACTTTGCTTCATCTGCTGGGACAACTAACCAGTTATTTCAAATTAGAGATGCCTATTTTGATTTATCGCTAGATAAAGATAGAGAGTTTCGTTTTAGAGTAGGTCAAAGTAAAGTTCCTTATGGTTTTGAAAATATGCAATCGTCTCAAAATAGGATTGCCTTAGATAGAGCTGATGCTATCAACAGTGCAGTTTCAAATGAGCGTGATATTGGAGTTTTCTTTTATTGGGCTACCAAAGAGAAAAGAGCTTTATTTAAAAAATTAATTGATGATGGTTTAAAAGGAAGTGGTGACTATGGCTTGTTTGGTATAGGTTTGTATAACGGACAGACAGCAAATAGGAGTGAAGCTAATAACAATCAGCATATAGTAGCTAGATTTTCATATCCATTTGAGTTTAAAAATGGTCAAGTTTTTGAAGCTGGCATTCAAGGGTATAATGGTAAATATGTTGTAAATACAGTTTCAGCATCAAGTACAGGAGTACAATTTCAAAATAGTAATCCCGAATTTTTAGATCAGCGTGTGGCCGCATCGGTTTTGTTATATCCAAAGCCTTTCGGATTTCAAGCTGAATATAATATTGGTAGAGGTCCTGAGTTTAATGTAAATAATAAAATAATTGAAGAAACTAATTTAAAAGGCGGTTATGTACAAACTATGTATATGCTAAAAATAAAAGAGCAAACTTTAATTCCTTTTGCGAAATATCATTGGTATGATGGAGGAAAAAAACATGAACTTGATGCACGCAGTTATGATGTAAATGATTTCGAAATTGGTGCAGAATGGCAACCTTTTAAAAACTTTGAATTAGTGGCAGATTATACAATATCTTCAAGACGATATGAAGATGCTACAAAAATAAACAATTCGCAAAAGGGTAATTTATTGCGTTTACAAGTACAATTTAATTTTTAATATACACAAGAGTGACTTTCGAGTCACTTTTTTTTATTTCAAAATGTCTATTGATTACAAAAGCACATTTGGAGCCATTGGCTATTACGGTAAAGTGTTGCTAAATGAATTTCTATTCCTGTTTTAGCTATTTTTGGTTGCATTAATTTACTATTTTATAATTTTGTTTAAAAATAAATATTCTATCATATTAACTCCCAAACTATCAGAATTCTTTGGGAGTTTTTTTATATTTGCAAGTATCAAATTATAAAAATAATGAGATTTTTCTACTACTTAGTTTGTTTTCTTTTTTTTAGTTTTTCTAATGCTCAAATAAATATAAGTCAATCAAAAAATGATAATGATTTAAAATTAACTGCGCTACCTTATTATAGTTTTGGTAAAGGTTTAGGACTTACTTCACCTGATAGTTTATTTCAATTAAATATTCGTTTTAGAATGCAAAACAGAGTTACTTACATTGAAAACGACGGTGAGAATGGAGCTTATGATGGACAAATTCGTCGTTTGCGTTTGCGTTTTGATGGTTATGTTGGAAATCCAAAATTTCTATATGCCATACAATTGTCTTTTGCTCCTGGTGATGTTGGCGAAATTAAAGAAGGTGAAAATCTTAATATTATTCGTGATGCAGTTGTGTTTTATCGTCCAAATAATCACTGGAATGTGAGTTTCGGACAAACAAAGTTACCGGGAAATAGACAGCGTATTAATTCATCTGGAGGATTACAATTGTCAGACAGAACGATTAACAATGCAAGGTTTACAATTGACAGAGATTTTGGATTTCAAGTCCATAATATAAACGAGTATCTGGATAAATTCTCTTATAATTTTAAAGCGGCGGTTTCTACAGGTGAAGGAAGAAATAGTACCGATAATCCTGATGATGGAATTGCAGTAACTGGAAAAGCAGAGTTGTTTCCGTTTGGTGCTTTCGCTAAAGACGGAACCAATTTTGAAGGAGATATTGTAAGAGAAAAGAAACCTAAATTAATGATATCTGGAGCATTCCAGCAAAATAATCATGCAAGAAGAACACAAGGTCAGCTTGGAAATGATTTATTTGAGCAACGTACAATGAAGTCAGTTTTATTGGATGGTATGTTTAAATACAATGGTTGGGCTGCAATGGCAAGTTATATGTCAAGAACTACAAATGAAAATGCAGTTACAATAAATCCATTGGATGTAACACAAAGTAATTATGCATTTGTTGGTAACGGATTTGACTATCAGTTAAGTTACAACACCAAAAAGAATTACGAATTTATAGGACGTTATTCAATTCAAAAAGTAGGACGTGATATTGAAGCATTTACTCCAAATACAAAGCAATACTCATTAGGTGTAACTAAATACATTTGGGAACATGCTTTTAAAGTTCAAGCCGAAATCAATTATGATACATTAGATTACTTTGACGGAACTACTAAAAACAACTGGTATTTAAGATTTCAAGTTGAAATAGGAATATAAAATTCTTTAATTTTCAATCAATTTTTGCTTGCCCAATGTTAAGTTTTCATATAAATCGAAAACTTAACATTGGGCAATTACTTTAAATCGTAATTTTGTTCACATAAAATTTACAAATAGTTTACATTAACTTTACTAATTTACTTAAAATAATGATAAGAAGAAAACCAACTACCACAGAAAACGCACCTGAAGTTATTTCTGAAGTAACAAATGAAACTCCAAATCAAGAAGTTACAAAATCTGAAGAAAAGAAACCAGCTCCAAGAACTCGATCTCGTGTAGCTAAAGTTACTCCAGTAAAAACAGTTGCTGAAGAAGTTAAAGTTGAAGAAGCTAAAGTAGAAGAAGCTAAAGTTGAAGAAGTTAAAATTGAAGAACCAACAACTGACGAAGTTATCAAAGAAGAAGTTTCTTCGGTAATTAGTGATATAAATCAAGAAACCGAAGAAATTATGAAAGATTCTGATAAAGAAAAAGTAAAAAAAGCAAAGTCGAAAGAACAAGATAAAGACAAAAAAGCGAAGGAAAAGAAAAAAGCCAAAGCTAAAAAAGACAAGCAAAAAGAAAAAGATAAAGAGAAAAAGCGAAAAGCTAAGAAGAAAGAAAAAGCAAAAAAAGCTAAAGCAAAAGATAAAGCTAAAGCAAAAAAGAAAGAGCAAGCTAAGAAAAAATCTAAAGCTAAAGCAAAATCAAAGAAGAAAAAATAATTTTCTAAATAAAGCGTTCGATACTTCGGGCGCTTTTTTTTTATTACTTTTTTAACAAGTGTTTCGTATTGTAGTAGCTAACTTTGAAATAAAAACATGAAACTAAAAGTCACATCGTTGTTTATTGTATTATTTTCATTTTCAAATGCTATGATAGCACAACTAAAAGCTGTTGATTATACCGATGGCAATCAAAAATTAAGCGGATTTATTGCAAAACCATCCAAAGCAAATAAAGATAATCCCGGTATTTTAATTCTTCCAGCTTGGATGGGAATTGATGATCATTCTAAAGAAAGCGCCGATGATTTAGCCAAACTTGGATATTATTCCTTTGTAGCTGACATTTATGGCGTGGGAAACAAACCTACAAATACAAGCGAAGCCGGACAAAAAGCAGGTTATTTCAAAAAAAATATTCAAGAATACCAAACTAGAATTCAATTGGCCTTAGAACAATTAGTAAAGCAAGGTGCCAATCCAGATAAGATTGTAGTAATTGGATATTGCTTTGGCGGAACTGGTGCCATTGAAGCTGCAAGAGCAAACATGAAAGTGAAAGGAATTGTTTCATTTCATGGCGGATTAGGAAGAGATGAAAGTCGAGTAGTGAATCCAATAAATTCTAAAGTTTTAGTATTGCATGGCGCAGACGATCCGTTTGTTCCAGAAGCTGAAATAAAATCTTTTCAAAATGAAATGAGAAAGTCTAATACCGATTGGCAAATGGTTTATTATGCTAATGCTGTTCATGCCTTTACAGAAAAGAAAGCAGGAAACGATAACAGCAAAGGTGCCGCTTACAATGAAAACGCAGCAAAACGCTCTTGGAAAGCAATGCTTCAATTTTTAAATGAGGTATTATAAACTGATTACCTTTTAATAAAAAAATGTCCAGAAATTTTATTTTATTTCTGGACATTTTCTTTTATAAAATACAAAAGCCGACCTGGAGCGGACGGCTATTGCGGTGAGGTGTAACTTCCTTTCGGAATCCTCAATGCAAATATAAGATTAAATTATGAATAACAAATTATGAATTGAATATAATTTTAAAATTTATTATATGTTTTTGTAATTATTTAATTATCAATACTGAACATAAAATTATTCTTCTTTTTGCCCCATCATCATTAAGTAGGCTTTTAAAAATTCGTCAATATTTCCGTTCATAACGCCATCAACATCGCTAGTTTCATAACCAGAACGTACGTCTTTTACTAATTTATAAGGTTGCATTACGTAATTTCTAATTTGCGAACCCCATTCTATTTTCATTTTTCCAGCTTCAATATCGGCGCGTTGTGCTAGTTGTTTTTTTAATTCAATTTCATACAATTGTGAACGTAACATTTGCATGGCACGTTGCCTATTATCTTGTTGAGAACGCGTTTCTGAACACTGAATTTGAATTCCAGTAGGTTTGTGAAATAATTGTACTTTGGTCTCTACCTTATTAACATTTTGTCCACCAGCGCCACTTGAACGAGATGTAATAATCTCAATATCGGCAGGATTGATGTCTATTTCTATTGTGTCATCAACCAAAGGATAAACGTAAACCGATGCAAATGAGGTGTGTCGTTTTGCATTACTATCAAATGGAGAAATACGCACCAATCGATGTACGCCGTTTTCACCTTTTAAATATCCGAAAGCAAAATCACCTTCGATTTCTAAAGTCACCGTTTTAATTCCGGCAACGTCACCTTCTTGAAAGTTGAGCTCTTTGATTTTATATTTTTGCTTTTCTGCCCACATCATGTACATACGCATGAGCATTGACGCCCAATCGCAACTTTCTGTTCCGCCAGCGCCAGCCGTAATTTGCAAAACAGCACTCATGCTGTCGCCTTCTTCAGAGAGCATGTTTCTAAATTCTAAATCTTCAATATGAGTGTTTGTTAGTTCATATTGAGCATCAAGTTCTTCTTCTGAAGCGTCGCCTTCTTTGAAAAATTCGTAGGTAATTTGGAGTTCTTCTGCCAATGCGTTGCCTTTTTCAAAATCTTCTACCCATTTTTTCTTTTGGCGTAAGTTTTTGATAAGCAGTTCGGCTTCTTTGGCATTGTTCCAAAAGTCTGGTGCAAAGGTCTTTTCTTCTTCGTTGGTTATTTCGATAAGCTTGGCATCAATGTCAAAGATACCTCCTCAACGCACCAAGACGCTCTACAATACCTTTTATTTGTTCGGTATTTGTCATAAATTGTTCTATTTTTGCAGTAAATTATTTAGAAGCTAATCCTGCTATACGTTCCAATCTTTTTTAAAAATTCCTTTTTTTCTAAGTTTAAAAAAGAGCTTCTTTGGTCGCTTTTTTTAAACAAGAAAAAATAGAAATTTTTTAAAAAAGGATTTCCACTTCTATCAGGGCTAAAAATCAGTGAACTCTAAATAATGAACCAATTGTTTTTACAAAAATAAGATTAGTTTTGAGATATGGAAATAAATTTAATTAGCGATACAGTAACTAAGCCGAGTAACGAAATGTTACAATATATGTTCAATGCCAAGGTTGGGGATGATGTTTACAAGCAAGATCCAACGGTTAATGATTTAGAAAGTGCTGTTGCTCAATTATTTGGAATGGAGGCGGCGTTGTTTTTTCCTTCTGGAACTATGGCAAATCAAACGGCGATAAAGTTGCACACTAATCCTGGTGAGCAAGTTATTTGCGATAAATATTCTCATATTTATCATTATGAAGGTGGTGGTGCATCGTTTAATAGTGGTGTTTCGTGCTGTTTAGTAGATGGAAAACGCGGCATGATTACGGCAGATTTAGTGAGAAATGCGATAAATGACCCTGAATTTTATCATGCGCCATTAACTTCGTTAGTGAGTATTGAAAATACAACCAATAAAGGTGGCGGCGCTTGTTATGATATTTTGGAACTGAAGAAAATCAAGGAAGTTTGTATTGATAATAATTTGAAATACCATTTGGATGGCGCGCGATTGTGGAATGCCATGGTTGCCAAGAAACAGCATCCGAAGCAGTTTGGCGAATTGTTTGACACGATTTCTGTTTGTTTATCTAAAGGACTTGGTGCGCCAATTGGTTCGATTTTACTTGGTAGTAAAGACGATATGAAACGTGCTTTGCGCATTAGAAAAATTCTTGGTGGCGGAATGCGTCAATCCGGATATTTGGCTGCTGCCGGAATGTATGCTTTGCAAAATAACATGCTTCGATTAGACGATGATCATAGAAGAGCAAAGGAATTAGCCCAATTATTGCAAACCTTGTCTTGGGTTGAAAAAGTAGAAACTGTTGAAACTAATATTTTGATATTTTCTGTAAGAGCTTCGCTTGAAGAGAAATGGGTAATAGAAAAATTGAAGCAAAAGAATATTTACATTAGTTCGATGGGTCACGGAAAACTTCGAATTGTTACGCATTTAGATTACAGAGAAGTGATGCACAGTTATGTGTTGGAAGCACTCTCAAAAATCCAATTTTAAAAATTCCAAATTCCAATCTTTAATCATAAAAAATTGGAATTTGGAATTTAATTATTGGAATTTATTTAAACATATCTTCCATTCCCGGAATCATTGGCATGTCTACTTTAGTGACAGCATCAAGTTCGGCTTTGTTTACGCTTTCGGCTTTTTCAATTGCTTTGTTGATAACCACTATTAAATAATCTTCAAGTTGGTCTTTGTCTTCAAGTAAAGAATCGTCAATTGCAATAGATTTTAACTTGTTGTTGGCTGTAAAAGTTACTTTCAACAATCCGTCATTGCTTTGTTCGTCAATTAAAACGGTGTCTAATCTTTTTTTAGTTTCTTCAATTTTAAGTTGGGTATCTCTTAGTTTACCCATCATTCCCATTAAGTCCATATGATTGTATTTTTTTTACAAAAGTAAGAATTTCAATATCAAAAATCAATTTCAATATTAAAATCAATTTTAAACCCGAAACCCGAAACCCGCAACATGAAACTTGATTTGTTAATTTCCTAGTGGATAACTTAATAGAATTAACATTTAATATAGACAGCTTTGCTCTAAATTTGTCGAGAATTTTAATGAAAATATGAGTACAGAACTACATCCACCAATCGCCAAAATTATTCCGCACCAATTAGAAAAGCACGGTCATATTCGCACTGATAATTATTATTGGTTAAACGACAGAGAAAATCCAGAAGTAATTGATTATCTGAATAAAGAAAACGAATACTACCAGAAATCTACAGAACATACTAAGGCATTCCAGAAGGATTTGTTTGAAGAAATGAAAGCTAGAATTAAGGAAGACGACGAATCGTATCCTTATTTTTATAACGGATATTATTACATCACACGATTTGAAAAAGGGAAGGATTACCCAATTTATTCTCGTAAAAAAGAATCGTTGACTGCTGCCGAAGAAATTATGTTTGATTGTAACGAAATGGCTAAGGATTTCACGTATTTTAATTTGAACGGAATTAGCATTAGCGAAGACAACAAATGGGTTTCTTTTGGAATTGATACGGTTTCTAGACGTCAATATACTATTCAAATTAAGAATTTGGAAACCAATGAAATTCTACCTTTAAAAATTGAAAATACTACTGGTGGTGCAACTTGGGCAAGTGATAATAAAACCATTTTTTATACAAGAAAAGATGAAGTTACCCTTCGATCGGATAAAATTTTCAAACATAAATTGGGTTCCAATCCTGCTGATGATGTTGTAGTTTATTTTGAAAAAGACGATACTTTTAACGTTACAGTTTATAAATCGAAATCTAAAAAATATTTGATTATTACTTCAGAAAGTACTTTGACATCTGAATATCAAATACTTTTATCAGCAACTCCTGATGCTAAATTTAAAGTATTTCAAAAACGAACTCGTGAATTAGAATATTCAATTTCACATTACGAAGACAGTTTTTATATCGTTACGAATAAAGATGATGCTACCAATTTCAAACTGATGAAAACTCCAGAAGACAAAACATCAAAGGAAAATTGGGTCGATTTGATTCCGCATCGCGAAGAAGTTTTACTAGAAGGAATAGATATTTTCAAGGATTATTTGGTTGTTTCTGAACGTTTTGATGGTTTGAATAAAATTAGAATTATGCCATGGAATGGAGGAGAAGAGTACTATTTGCCATTTGAAATAGAAACTTACACAGCATACACAACAACCAACATTGATTTTGATACCGAAATTTTGCGTTATGGATACCAATCTATGGCAACGCCTTCGTCTATTATCGATTTTAATATGCGAACCAAAGAGAAAATTGTTCTAAAAGAGCAAGAAGTTCTCGGAGGAAAATTCGACAAAAATAATTACATCGAAGAACGAATTTGGGCAACCGCAACAGACGGAACAAAAGTGCCAATTTCGATGGTTTATAGAAAAGGAATTGAACTAAATGGTAAAAATCCATTCTTATTATATGCTTATGGTTCTTATGGAATGACGATGGATCCTTATTTTTCTACAACTCGATTGAGTTTGCTAGACAGAGGATTTATTTACGCCATAGCGCATGTTCGTGGAGGAGAAGATTTGGGCAGAAATTGGTATGAAGACGGAAAATTATTGAAAAAGAAAAACACTTTTACCGATTTTATAGATTGTTCTAAACATGTAATTGAGCAAAAATATACTTTACCAGAACATTTATATGCTGAAGGTGGATCTGCTGGTGGATTATTAATGGGTGCAATTATTAATATGAATCCTGAATTGTACAACGGAGTTATCGCTCAAGTGCCGTTTGTAGATGTTGTAACAACAATGTTAGACGAAACAATTCCGTTAACGACTGGAGAATATGATGAATGGGGAAATCCAAACAAGAAGAAATATTACAATTATATGTTGTCGTATTCGCCATATGACAATGTAGAAAAAAAGGAATATCCTAATATGTATATTTCAACTGGATTGCACGATTCTCAGGTACAATACTGGGAACCAGCGAAATGGATTGCTAAATTAAGAGTTTATAAAACAAATAACAAGCAATTGTATCTAGATACCAACATGGAAGCAGGACATGGTGGCGCATCTGGACGATTTGAAGCACTAAAAGAAGTGGCTAAAGAATTCACTTTTTTGTTAGATTTGGAAAAAATTAAAAAATAGTTTAAAATAATTTATTAAATTTGCAAGGTTTTGGGGTTCATTTTATCCTTACATTGCCTCAACAAATATTTTATTTATGAAAGAAGAAATAAAAGCCTTTAATAACGTACTGGAATTAATAGGAAATACACCTTTAATTAAGCTTAATAAAGTTACCGAGAATTTAGAAGGTAATTTTTATGCTAAGGTAGAAGCCTTCAATCCAGGACATTCAACTAAAGATAGAATTGCTTTATATATTATTGAAGAGGCTGAAAAAAGAGGAATCTTAAAACCAGGCGATACAATTATAGAAACTACTTCTGGAAACACTGGATTTAGCTTGGCTATGGTTAGTATCATAAAAGGTTATGATTGTATTCTTGCAGTAAGTTCTAAGTCTTCTAAAGATAAAATAGACATGTTGCGTACAATGGGCGCAAAAGTTTATGTTTGTCCAGCTCATGTATCTGCAGATGATGATCGTTCTTATTATAATGTTGCAAAACGATTACACGAAGAAACTAAAGGTTCGGTTTATATAAATCAATACTTTAATGACTTGAATGTTGATGCACATTACAAATCTACAGGTCCAGAAATTTGGGAACAAACCAACGGAAAGATTACGCATCTTATAGCTTGTAGCGGAACAGGAGGAACTATTTCTG
>NZ_DQDX01000094.1:0-664 GCF_003525665.1 Flavobacterium sp. | reverse complement strand
ACAGGAGGAACTATTTCTGGAACTGCACGTTTCTTGAAAGAACAAAATCCAAATATTAGAATTTTAGGAGTTGATGCTTTTGGATCGGTTTTGAAAAAATACCACGAAACAAAAGAATTTGATAACGATGAAATTTATCCTTACCGAATTGAAGGTTTAGGGAAAAACTTAATTCCATCTGCAACCGATTTTGATGTTATCGATAAATTTATGAAAGTAACCGATGAGGAAAGTGCTCACGTTACTAGAGAAATTGCCAGAAAAGAAGGATTATTTGTAGGATATACTTCTGGTGCGGTTTTGCAAGCAATTCGTCAATATGCAGCCGAAGGAGAATTTGATGAAAACAGTAATGTAATTGCAATTTTCCCAGATCATGGTTCAAGATATATGAGTAAAGTATTCAGCGATGAATGGATGAACGATCAAGGTTTCTTTGATAGCGTTAACGCCGAAGAAGTTCAAAAAATTGAATTTATAAAATAAGTAAATTACTTTTTTAAATATATTGAATCCCAAGTTTTTACTTGGGATTTTTTTATAGATTTGAATTTATTATGTAAAAAGAATAGCTTCTTCCTCACAAAATCATGATTTAAATTTTAAGGAAATAGATAGGCATAAAACTTTCATTAATTTCATTTGTTTTTTAAAGGATTATGAT
>NZ_DQDX01000093.1:507-10478 GCF_003525665.1 Flavobacterium sp. | reverse complement strand
CTCCTGTAGAAGAAACCGTTACTCCATAAATTTTTTATCTTTGATTAAACCTTTTCGATTATCTTTATTCTTACTTATAAATTTTCACTTTGCAAGAAGAAAAGGATTTTATTGAAGAGTTATTAAATCCGAAGACGCAAAATGTTGCGTTTCAAAAACTTATGCGCGAATACCAACGTCCGTTATACAATCATATTCGAAATATTGTTTTGAATCATGATGATACCGATGACGTTTTGCAAAACACTTTCATCAAAGTTTTTCAATATTTAAACGGATTTAAAGGCGACAGTAAATTATTTTCTTGGATGTATCGCATTGCAACAAACGAAGCAATAACTTTTATCAACAACAAAGCCAAGCGAAACGGAACTACAAGTGAAGCCATGCAAACTAAAATTGTAGAAAATCTAAAAGCCGATGAGTATTTTGACGGAAATGAAATTCAAATAAAATTGCAAAAATCAATTGCTTTGCTTCCCGAAAAACAACAATTAGTCTTCAAGATGAAATATTTTGAAGAATTAAAATACGAAGAAATATCAGAAATTTTAGGAACATCTGTTGGTGGATTGAAAGCATCGTACCATCACGCTGTGAAAAAAATTGAAGTATATATGAACACGAATTAAACCTTTAAGAATAAATAAAGTCTTATAGACATGAATGATTTTAAATTAGATAACGAACCAAAAATAAAATCGGGATTTCAAATTCCGGAAAATTATTTTGATACTCTTTCAGAAAAAGTAATGAATCAATTACCTAAAGAAGAGCCAAAAGTAGTTTCGCTTTGGGATAGAAATAAGCGTTGGATTTACTCTGCTGCTGCCATTTTAGTGCTTTCGCTAACGATTCCATTGGCCAATCAATTTCAATCAGCATCAACGGAAGTTGCAACAACAGAAAGCAATGAAATTGAAAATTATTTGGCTTATCATGCATCATTATCAGATGAAGAAATTATAAAATTGCTCGACAAAGAAGATATTGCTGAAATTGAAGTTACTAATTCATTGGATGAAGAGGCATTAAAACAAGCATTAAATGAAGATTCAAATACCGAATATTACATTACAAATTAAAATTACAGATTATGAAAAATTATAAATTACTATCATTTCTTTTATTCTTCATTTCGGTGGCAACATTTGCCCAACCGGGAAAATTTAAAGAAAAAAGAGACCAAGTACGATCATTAAAAGTGGCATTTATTACAAGCGAATTGCAATTAACACCAGATGAATCGGCAAAATTTTGGCCCATTTACAATGATTATGAAGACAAGCAAATGGAGTTAAAAAGAGATCGTATGAAAAGTTATATCGATCGATTTGAAAGCAATGAAAAATTATCAGAAAAAGAAGCAACAACATTATTAAATCAAATGGAAAGTGCCGACGACGAGTTGCATCAACTGAGAAAAAAATTCATCGCCAACTTGAAAAATATTTTGCCATCAGTTAAAATTCTAAAATTGAAAAAAGCCGAAGGTGAATTTAGTAAAAAATTATTGCAACAATATAGAGATAAGAAGATTAGGAGATAGTTTCGGGTTACGAGTTTCGGGTTACGAGTTTCGGGTTTCGGGTTACTTTCTTGAACTTAAATTTAGCTTACGCATAAAAGGTAAAAAAGCGATTTTCATATGAAAATCGCTTTTTTTTATAGATAACAATCGTAAAATCTGCAATCTGCAATCTGAAATCTGAAACCTGCTATCTGAAACCTCCTACCTGAAACCTGCTATCTGCTATCTGAATTCTATCCTCACAATCTTATCTTTTCCTGCAGCGATGGCTGTATTTTCATCAACAAATCTTATGGTGAAAAACGTGGTGTCTTTTGAGAATTGTTTCCAAGAGTTTCCGCTATCTTTAGAATAATATAATCCGTTGGCACCAACGCAAACTAACTCTTTTCCTTTACTTTTAGGTACAAATTGAATGCACGATGCATAACCAAAACCTTGCTTCTCGCCTACCAAATTCCAAGTTTTTCCACCATCTTTAGTAATGGCTTTATTTTGAAAATTCTGATTTAGTTTTTCGTAATTTCCGCCTGCGATAAATCCTATTTTGGCATCATAGAAATCGGCTGTGAAAATTCCGGTCATTTCTTGTCCTTGAACAATTGGAGTTTCATAAACAGTCCACGATTTTCCTTTATCTGACGAAAAGAAAACTCTAGATTTTTTTCCTCCAGAAACCAACCATGTATTATTTCCTTTTATAATAATATTGGTATTGCTTGCCGCAAAAAAAGCTTCGCCTTCCTCAATAGACGGCAATTTATCACACGGAATTTTATTCCAAGTTTCGCCTCCATTTCTTGTAATTAGAACACAAAAACAACCACTTATTGGATCGCCAACAGCAATTCCTTCTTTATCATTCCAAAACTGCATACTATCATAAAACACTCTTTCGTGCTTTTCTTCAAAGACTAATTTACTCTTTGCTAAGTCTTTAGGTAATTTAAACAACAACGCAGGATTGGCTACATTTAAAACAAAAATCGAATTCTTTGTTTGCGCAATACTTCGATATTCAACTTTCAAATCTCCTTTAGAAATTTCCTTTTGAGTTTTATTAGCATCAATTAAACTTACATATCCTACTCTACTTTTATCGGCTGCATACCAAACTTTATCATTAGAAACAGTGATAGCTCGAATACTAATTTTATCAGTAAGAATAGTATCAATTTTTGCAGAAGTAAAGAATGTACCACTATCAACTTTACTCGATTTACATGAAATGATTAGCAATGAAGCTGTAAGAATTAATAGAAAATTTTTCATAAAATATTTATTATTTGATGCTAAGATACGAATACTAATTGTTAATGATTTGTAAATGTTTATTCTTGGCACAGATATTGGTTTTAGATTATCAAATGCTATTATAAACTAAAATATATTTACATTATGAAAACTAAAATATTACTTTCGACCCTGATGAGTTTTCTATTTTTGAACTCATTTGCACAAGACAGAACTACGGTAAATGCTTCAAGTTCTGAAATTAGTGATAACCTTGATTTGCGCGCTGTAGCTTCTATCTTTGGAGATTCTAGAGATTTAGAAGATTTTGAAAAACGACTAAATGATCCTAAAAATCAAATTTCTAATTTAGATTTAAACGGAGATAATGAAGTTGATTATTTAAGAGTTATTGAAACCGTAGAAGGAAGAACGCACTTAATTGTGTTACAATCAGTTTTAGGTCGTGATACTTTTCAAGACGTTGCTACTGTAGAAGTAGAAAAAGACAGTAACAACAGAGTTCAAGTTCAAGTTGTAGGAGATGTTTATATGTATGGTCAAAATTATATTTATGAGCCAGTTTATGTAAGTACACCAATTATTTACGATTACTTCTGGACTCCAGCATACAGACCTTATTATTCATCATGGTATTGGGGTTATTATCCAAGTTACTATTATGCTTGGAATCCGTTTCCGGTTTTTAGATACAGAAACAACATCGGAATTTTCATCAACTTCAATCATCATTATAACTATGTAAATTACAGAAGATGTCAAGTTGCCTACAATAATTATTACAGTCGTAGAGGAAATTATTATGAAAGACAACATCCAAATCGTTCATTTGAAAGAAGAAATTCTGGTTATACCAACCGATATGAGTTAGACAGAACTAGAAATATTAGAACTGTCGGTTCCACTAGAAATGATGTTGCAAATGTAACTCCAAGAACTACTAACGGAAATCCAAGAAGCAACAATGTAAATCCAAGAAGCACATCAACTCCAAGAAATAATGGTGTGACTCCAAGAAATACAAATTCGCCACGAAATACTGAAGTTACACCAAGAACTTCATCTCCTAGAAATACTGAAGTAACACCAAGAACTTCATCACCTAGAAATAATGAAGTAACACCAAGAACTTCGTCGCCTAGAAATAATGATGTTGCACCAAGACAAAATAATCCATCAAGAAATTCTGGAAATATAGCACAACGTTCACCAAGTAGAAATGAAAGTAGCGCTCCAAGAGGCGGAAATTCATCAGAAAACAGAGGTGGAAATTCTGGAAATAGAGGTGATAATTCTTCAAGAAGATAATTCATAATTATAATAAATAGGAAAGCATCGAAAATATTCGGTGCTTTTTTTATTTCAAATACTTAAAATGAATAACTTTGCATTCTTTAACAAATAATTATGAGCTCACACAGCCATCAAAACATTCACAGCAAATTATCTACTGCAGGTTTATTAGTTACATTAGGAATCATTTTTGGAGATATTGGTACTTCACCATTATACGTAATGAAAGCAATTTTAGGTCAGTATGCAATTACATCTGATATTGTTTTAGGAGGAATCTCTTGTATTTTTTGGACACTAACTTTACAAACTACATTAAAGTACGTAATAATCACGTTAAGTGCAGATAATCATGGCGAAGGCGGAATTTTTGCCTTATTTGCTTTGGTTAAAAAAACTAAAATAAAATGGCTCATTGTTCCTGCCATTATTGGTGGAAGTACCCTCTTAGCCGATGGAATTATTACACCTCCAATTTCGGTTTCTTCGGCAGTTGAAGGGTTAAAAATATTCAAACCAGAATTAAACACAATTCCCATCGTTATTGTTATTTTGATAATTCTATTTATCATCCAACAATACGGAACCAAGCTTGTTGGAAAGTTTTTTGCTCCAATGATGTTAGTTTGGTTTTCCATGTTAGGAATTCTTGGGAGTATTCAAGTAGTTCAAAATTTTGCAGTTTTCAAAGCATTAAATCCGTATTACGCTTATCATTTATTATCAGCTCATCCAGAAGGTTTCTTCGTACTTGGTGCTGTATTTTTATGTACAACCGGAGCAGAAGCTTTGTATTCTGATATGGGACATTGTGGTCGAAAAAACATTAGAGTAAGTTGGATTTTTGTGAAAATAATGTTACTTCTTAATTACTTCGGACAAGGTGCCTATTTAATTTCACACGAAGGACAAACCCTAACAGAACTTGGCGGAAAAAACGGAAATCCTTTCTATTTAATTATGGAAACGTGGTTTCAACCAATTGGTGTAGTAATCGCAACTTTAGCAGCAGTAATTGCATCTCAAGCTTTAATTAGCGGTTCGTTTACCTTAATAAATGAAGCTATTCGATTAAACTTTTGGCCAAAAGCACGAATTAAATACCCAACAGAAGAAAAAGGTCAACTTTACATTCCTTCAATAAACTGGTTGCTTTTGGTAGGTTGTATTGGTATTGTTTTATACTTCAAAGAATCTAGCAATATGGAACATGCCTATGGATTGGCAATTGTTCTAACAATGATTATGACAACGATTTTACTTAACTTTTATTTAATTATGAAAAGAGTAAAAATGTACTATATCATTCCGTTGATAACCTTATATTTAGTAATTGAATTTTGTTTTCTTTATGCCAATGTTACCAAATTTCTACATGGTGGTTTTGTAACATTAATCATTGCAATTGTCTTAATATCAATAATGTCAACTTGGTATTTAGCTAAGCAAATTAGTAAAACGTATACTAAAATTGTAAAAATTGACTCTTATAAAAAGGTTCTTGCCGAATTAAGTGTTGATTTATCAATTCCAAAATATGCAACGCACTTAGTTTATATGACCAACTCCATGCGAAGCGACGAAATTGAAGAAAAAGTAATGTATTCAATTTTGCAAAAAAGACCAAAAAGAGCTGACATTTATTGGTTTGTTCACGTAAATATTTTGAGCGAACCTTACAAAAAAGAATACAAAGTTACCGAACTTGTAAAAGATGATATCTACAGAATTGATTTTTATCTAGGATTTAGAGAACCAACTAAAATCAATTTGATGTTCAAACAAGTAATTAAAGATATGGTACAACGAGGAGAAGTTGATATAACTAGTCGTTACGAATCATTGAATAAAAACAATATAATTGGTGACTTCAAATTTGTTCTTTCAGAAAAATTCCTATCCAATGATAGCGATTTAACTTTCTTCGAAAACACAGTTATGAATGCTTACTTCTTCTTGAAAAAATTCAGTTTATCAGAAGAAAAAGGATTCGGACTTGATAGTAGTTCGGTTAAAGTAGAACAATTCCCATTAGTGCTTCATGCGCCAGAAAAAATTGAAATGAAACGAATTGAATGTAGAGGATAGTAATTAGTTACAGAAAATTCATAAAAGTATTCTTTAAAATCACAAGGTTTTAAAGAATACTTTTTTCTTTCTATTAAAAAGCAATACCTTTGCACGCTGATTAAAAAACAATGAGATTACATAGAAATTTAGTTTACACTACAATAGATTCTTTGAATGCAATTTTTAACGAAGGTGAATATGCCGATAAAGTTGTAGCAAGAGCTCTAAAAAAAGATAAGCGTTGGGGAAGTTCCGACAGAAAATTTGTTGCCGAAACCATCTATGAGGTAGTTCGTTGGAAACGACTATACTCTGAAATTGCCGAAGTAAAAGAACCTTACAATCGTGAAGATTTATGGAGAATGTTTGCTGTTTGGGCTGTACTTCGCGGTTATCCAATTCCAGATTGGAGACAACTTGAGGGAACTCCAGAACGCAAAATAAAAGGTCGATTTGACGAATTATCCAAAGTTAGAAAAATGCGTGAATCTATTCCAGATTGGATGGATGAACTTGGCGTAAAAGAACTTGGAGAAGCACTTTGGACCAAAGAAATTGCAGCTCAAAACCAACAAGCAAAAGTAATTTTAAGGGTAAATACTTTAAAAACTACCAAAGAAAAGTTACGCGCTTTGCTAATGGATTTAAATATTGAAACTGAATACATCAAAGATAATAACGACGCGTTGGTATTAACAGAAAGAGCAAATGTCTTTTTAACAGATGCATTCAAACAAGGTTTTTTTGAAGTTCAAGATGCTTCATCACAATTAGTAGCTCGTTTTCTAGATGTTCAACCTGGCATGAGAGTTGTTGATACTTGTGCTGGCGCAGGTGGAAAAACACTTCACATGGCTTCTATAATGGAGAACAAAGGTCAATTGATTGCAATGGATTTATATGAAAGTAAATTAAAGCAATTAAAGCTTAGAGCAAAACGTAATGGCGCTTTCAACATCGAATACCGTATAATTGACACTACAAAAGTGATTAAAAAATTACACGAAAAAGCTGATAGAGTTCTAATTGACGCACCTTGTAGCGGATTGGGAGTTTTAAAAAGAAACCCAGATGCAAAATGGAAATTGCAACCAGAATTTATCGATAACATCAAAAAAGTACAAGCCGAAGTTTTAGAAAATTACTCTAAAATTGTTAAACCAGGAGGGAAATTGGTTTATGCAACATGCTCTGTCTTACCCTCTGAAAATCAGGAACAAATTAAGCGTTTCTTAACAACAGAGATAGGAAAAAGTTTTACCTTTGTCAAAGATACTAAAGTACTTGCATCCGAATCGGGTTACGATGGATTTTACATGGCTTTATTAGAAAGAAAAATATAATGAATATGAAAAAAATTACTACTCTTTTAGCTCTTTTTATTGTTACGATTTGTTTCGGTCAAATTCCGGCTGGTTATTACAACTCTGCAACAGGATCAGGTTATGCTTTAAAAACACAATTAAAAACAAGAATCACAACAGGTCATAATGACCAAGGATATGCTGAACTGTGGAATTTGTACACACAAACCGCTTTTAGAGATAATTATTATGAAAATAACGGATCTTTATTAGACATGTATTCTGAAAATCCTACCGGAAATGATGCTTACGAATATACTACAACAAACAGCCAATGCGGAAGCTACAGCGGAGAAGGCGATTGTTACAATAGAGAACACTTGGTTCCTCAATCTTATTTTGATAATTTTCAAGTGAACCCTATGAAAAATGATCCATTTCATGTTGTACCATCTGATGGGAAAGTTAATGGAGATAGAGGTAATTTGCCTTTTGGTGTAGTTTCAGCTTTTACGTACGAATCTACTAATGGATCAAAAAGAGGTCCAAATACTGTAAACGCTTATTCATCCTATTCAGGAACCGTATTTGAACCAATTAATGCGTTCAAAGGTGACATCGCAAGAGCTTTTTTCTATTTTGCAACTCGATATGAAGATTCTATGGATGACTTCTACTCTGCAGCAAATGGCGCTACTTGTCAAGCAAAAAATATGTTTAACGGAACCACTACTCAAGTTTTTAGTGATAATTTTATCTTATTACTAATCAAATGGCATAATGAAGATCCAGTTTCTCCCAAAGAAATTGCTCAAAACAATGCAATCTACTTGTATCAAGGAAATAGAAATCCTTTTATTGACAATCCAAACTATGTTTGTCAAATTTGGGCAGCTCAATGTGCTACCGTTAATGCGTTATCTAACGAATCATTTGCTTCCTTAGACAACGTATCTGTTTATCCAAATCCATCAAACGAGAATAAAATTAATATTCAAAGTTCGGTTGAAATAAAAGATATTCAATTATTTTCAATTAACGGACAACTAATCAAAGAAGTGAAAAATCCAGAATTTAATGACAATTTCTACACTTTAGATAATTTACCTAAAGGATTTTATTTCTTACGATTATCGTCGGAGAATCAATCGACAACTAAAAAAGTTATCATAAACTAATACATTAAAAAGCTCTGTTTCCACAGAGCTTTTTTTTTAATATAACATTGCTATTTCTTTAATTCCGAACGTTTTAACAGAATCATCTTCAACAATAATTTGAAGCTTTCCTTCGTCTGTAACTTTCTGAATTATTCCCATAAATTGATTGTGATTTACATCTTCAAATGCAACAGGAATTCCAATTTTAAACAATTTTTGATGGTACTCTTTCCATAAAATTTCCGATTGATTCGAAACTATTAAAGCGCATTTTTTTCGAATTTGAAAAACTATTTTGTTTAATAAATCTTCCAAATCATATTCTTTATTCATCACGATTGCTAATGATGTTGCTTTTGGTAAGAGAATAAAGTCCATCTGATTTACATTTAAACCAATTCCAACAATCGATTCAATTCTGTTGTCAGATTTAAAGCTGTTTTCTATTAAAATTCCAGCCAATTTTTTAGTATCTGACATAATGTCGTTCGGCCATTTTATACTTAATTTCGGAATATTTAAAGCCTCTAAAACCTCGATTACAGCCAAAGAAACAGCAACATTCAGGTGAAAAATATCACTTGCATCTTGCAGCACATCTTTAACCAAAGTACTCATTATTATATTCTTACCTTGCTCAGAATTCCAAGTAGAACCCATTTGGCCTTTACCTTTTGTTTGGCTTTCTGCAACAACAGTTGTAAAGTTTTCTACAACCTCATTGCGTGACATATCTTTCAAAAAGTCATTGGTAGAATCTATGGCATTGAGTTTGATTAACTTCATTGTACTTATTTTTGATAAAACACTATTTAAACTTATGTTAAGCATCAAAAATAATGACAAAAATTGATACCTTTGCAAATTATATAAAAATTTAAATGGCGAAAAATACAGTTAGTACTGATGTTTTGTTAACAAACATCATTAAAGGAATAGAAGAAGTAAAAGGAAATGACATTGACATCTTAGACTTAAGAGCAATAGATACAGCCGTTTGTGATTATTTTGTAATCTGCAACGGAACATCAAATACACAAGTAAATGCAATCGTTAACTCGGTTCAAAAATTAGTTTCCAAAGAACTTAAAGACAAACCATGGCACGTTGAAGGTACAGACAACGCCGAATGGGTGTTAATGGATTATGTAAGCATCGTGGTTCACGTTTTTCAAAAAGAAATTCGTGATTATTACAACATTGAAGGACTTTGGGGTGATGCAAAAATTACAACTTTAGAAAACAAATACTAAAAGCACTATAAAATAATGTCAGAAAACAAAAAACCAATCGGTTTCAAATTTAGCCCATGGTGGATTACTGGAGGAATTATTCTAATGTTTATTGTTTTAAACATGA
>NZ_DQDX01000093.1:0-375 GCF_003525665.1 Flavobacterium sp. | reverse complement strand
TTTAAACATGATGAACGGTTCGAGTATTCAAGATCCAACAAAAATTACATCTTCTAAATTTGACGAACTTTTAAACAAAGGTCAGATAGAAAAAGTAAATGTTTTCAATAAATCAGATGGTGAAGCTTTCTTGACGGCTGCGGCATTAAAAGATAAAGCTAATAAAAAAATTGCAAAAGATGTTTTTGGAAATCCTAATAAAGGACCACATTACACCTTTGAAATTGCCGATGCTCAAAACTTTGAAAACAAGCTTATCAAAGCAAAAAATGAAAGCAAATTAAAAGAATACGATTTCAAAATTCAAGGTGATTGGACCGGAATTTTAATGAATTTTCTTCCAATAATTTTAATCATCGGAGTTTGGATATTCAT
>NZ_DQDX01000069.1:14655-15793 GCF_003525665.1 Flavobacterium sp. | reverse complement strand
TTGAGTATTAAGTATTAAGACTAAATCAGTACAATACTTACATTATACAATTTTACAATATACATTATACAATTTTACAACATACATAATATAACACAAAAAATGAACATAAATAAATTAACAATCAAATCGCAAGAAGCGCTGCAGCAAGCACAGCAGATTGCACAAAGTTTCCAACAACAACAAGTTGAAAACGAACACCTATTTAAAGGAATTCTCGAAGTTGACGAGAACGTTACTCCTTTCCTATTGAAGAAACTCAACGTAAACATTGATTTATTCAAGAAAATACTGGACAGTACTATTCAAAGTTTTCCAAAAGTTTCTGGAGGCGATTTAATGTTTTCTCGAGAAGCAAGTACAACTTTAAATGAGGCCGAAATCATTGCCAAGAAAATGAACGACGAATTCGTTTCGATTGAACATTTAATCTTAGCTATTTTCAAATCTAAAAGCAAAATCGCCCAAATCTTAAAAGACCAAGGCGTAACCGAAAAAGGATTGCAAGCCGCGATTACCGAAATGCGTAAAGGCGAAAGAGTAACATCTGCTTCTGCCGAAGAAACTTATAACGCTTTGAACAAATACGCCAAAAACTTAAACGAATTGGCTAAAAATGGCAAACTCGACCCAGTAATTGGTCGCGATGAAGAAATTCGTAGAGTATTGCAAATTTTAACGAGAAGAACAAAAAACAATCCGATGTTGGTTGGTGAACCTGGAGTTGGTAAAACTGCTATTGCCGAAGGTTTAGCACACCGAATTGTAGATGGCGATGTACCTGAAAATCTGAAAGACAAAATCGTTTTCTCTTTAGATATGGGCGCATTAATTGCTGGTGCAAAATACAAAGGTGAATTTGAAGAACGACTAAAATCGGTGGTGAAAGAAGTGACTTCTGCCGAAGGCGATATCGTACTTTTCATTGACGAAATTCATACGCTAGTTGGCGCTGGAGGTGGCGAAGGTGCGATGGATGCAGCTAACATTCTAAAACCAGCTTTGGCTCGTGGCGAATTACGTGCGATTGGTGCAACGACATTAGACGAATATCAAAAATATTTCGAAAAAGATAAAGCGCTTGAACGTCGTTTCCAGAAAGTAATGGTCGATGAACCCGATACCGAAAGTGCGATTT
>NZ_DQDX01000069.1:12913-14551 GCF_003525665.1 Flavobacterium sp. | reverse complement strand
CCGATACCGAAAGTGCGATTTCAATCTTGCGCGGAATAAAAGAAAAATACGAGACACACCATAAAGTGCGAATCAAAGACGATGCTATTATTGCAGCCGTTGAATTGTCGCAACGTTATATTACCAATCGTTTTCTTCCAGATAAAGCCATCGATTTAATGGATGAAGCGGCTTCTAAATTGCGAATGGAAATCAATTCGAAACCCGAAGAATTGGATGTTTTGGATAGAAAAATCATGCAATTGGAAATCGAAATTGAAGCCATCAAACGTGAGAATGATGAAACCAAACTCAAAGGTCTTGGTCTGGATTTAGCGAATCTTAAAGAAGAACGCAACGAAATTTTCACCAAATGGAAATCAGAGAAAGATGTAGTTGATAACATTCAAGCTGTGAAACTCGAAATTGAAGATTTCAAACTCGATGCCGAACGAGCTGAACGCGATGGCGATTATGGAAAAGTGGCTGAAATACGTTACGGAAAAATCAAAGAAGCACAACAACGATTGGACGAGTTGCAACAACAATTACTTGAAAACCAATCGGGAACTTCCTTGATTAAAGAAGAAGTTACTCGTGAAGATATTGCCGAAGTCGTTGCGAAATGGACTGGCGTTCCAGTAACCAAAATGCTGCAAGGCGAACGCGAGAAATTATTAAAACTCGAAGACGAATTGCACCACAGAGTTGTTGGTCAGGAAGAAGCCATTCAAGCTATAAGTGATGCCGTTCGTAGAAGTCGCGCTGGGTTGCAAGACATGAAAAAACCAATTGGAACTTTCCTATTTCTGGGAACAACTGGAGTTGGTAAAACCGAATTGGCGAAAGCCTTAGCCGAATATCTATTTGATGATGAGAACGCCATGACTCGAATTGACATGAGCGAATACCAAGAACGCCATAGTGTGAGCCGATTGGTTGGTGCGCCTCCAGGATACGTAGGTTATGACGAAGGCGGACAATTAACCGAAGCTGTTCGTAGAAAACCGTATTCTGTAATTTTGCTAGACGAGATTGAAAAAGCGCATCCCGATACGTTCAACATTTTATTGCAAGTTCTAGACGAAGGACGTTTGACCGACAACAAAGGACGCTTGGCCGATTTCAAAAACACCATTATTATTATGACTAGTAATATGGGAAGTGGCATCATACAAGAGAAATTTGAAAACATGAAAGGCGGAATTGAAGCCACGACCGAAGCTGCGAAAGTAGAAGTCCTTGGTTTATTGAAACAAACCGTTCGTCCAGAATTCATCAATAGAATAGACGAAATTGTAATGTTTACGCCATTAACTAGTGCGAATATCAAAGAGATTGTTCGTTTGCAAATCAAAGGATTGACCAAGATGTTGGCACACCAAAACATCACTATGGACGCCACACCAGAAGCCATTGCCTATCTAGCCGAAAAAGGTTACGATCCGCAATATGGTGCACGACCAGTGAAACGTGTCATCCAGCGTGAAGTGTTGAACCAACTTTCTAAAGAAATATTGGCTGGCAAAGTAACTACAGATAGTATTATTTTATTGGATAGTTTTGATGGGCAACTTGTATTTAGAAATCAAAGCGCATTGGTGAGTTAAACTAGCGTACATTAGAAATTGATAAAAGCTACCGTCACTTCGAGTGATT
>NZ_DQDX01000069.1:9763-12798 GCF_003525665.1 Flavobacterium sp. | reverse complement strand
GAGCAAAATTGTATCGAGAACCTATGAAAAAATGACTTCTCCGAAACCAAGTTCTCGATTAGCTTCGCTCAGTTCGGCAAGCCTCGGGTCATTTTTTACAAAATAGCTCAGTCGCAATTTTGTAAAAAACACTCGAAGTGACGACCGTGGAAAATAGTTTATATAGCAAAAAGAAAAATGCCAGTACAATGAAGTACTGGCATTTTCAATTTAAATACAACTAAAAACTAAAAATCGTGGGTTTGAATAAGTGTCAAAGTCTAACTCAACACTGCAAACCTACAGCAAAAAACTCACATAAAACCACGTAAAAATACCTGTTTTTCATCAAAATTAAAGTTTTAGATTTGTTTTATAATTGGGAGCGAATGACCTCAACCCTTTTGCTAACCCTATTCCTGCTATCCGCACTACACGGTAGTTGCTCCTATCAGTCCCGAAGCTTCGGGATAATTGGTAATCGTCGTACACAAAATCAGGATTTTTAGGAAATTTTGGGGTAAATACGGAAATCCGTAAAGTGGATTCGGAGAAATTGATATCTTTGGAGAAGGAACAAAAAATCAGAAGAAATGACATTGAGTGAAGCAATTTTAAATTGTAAGAAGTATATCGACACTGATGAAATTATAAATACAATTTTTGCAAAAAGAATCAATGGAAAATTTCTACCAAATTCTGAAGCTTTAGTTATGGGATTAACTCCAGAAGAAATGGAAGTAAAAATGAACCTAATTGCTGAGACAAAATGCCCAGGGTTTGAATACTTTTTAGAAATTTTTATTTTACAAGATATTTATGATGATATGTCAAAAAATAAAGAATTCAATTCTGATGTTAAAAAAGTAGAACGAATTATACATTACGCTGAATTTGATGCGTAATTAAAAGGATACACTGCTACGCTAGCGCGAGAGCAATTAAAGTTTCTTTATAATTATATTTCGGGTGAATAATTTAAAAGTAAACATTCAAGCTACACAAAGTCAACAAAAACATAAAAAATGATAAACTTTTTCAAAAAAATATTTAATCAAACCGAGAAAAAACCAAAAATGAACAGCAGCTTTTTACAATCTATACTACAAAAATCAAAAGACAACAAAGAAATCATTTCTATTTGGCAATACAATGGCGACAAAGGCTCGCTTGTAGGCTATGTAACTGAAATAAGTGAAGAATATATTGGATTTAAACACTTTACTAGGTTCGGAAAACCAGATGGAGTTTTGTACATTAAACAAGCCAATATTAAAAACATTGATTTCAACGATGATTATACCAAAGTAATGGAATGTCTAATTCAATATGCCGATATCATTGACAAATCGCCCGATTTTAGTATCAACCTAAACCAATCTGATTTTTGGCAGTATAACGCAGTTATTCAACTTTCCAAGGCAAAAGATCAAATGGCTAGTTTTGAAATTAATGGAAATGAATTTTTTACTGGTTTTGTAAAAGAATCATCCGAAGAAGATTTTATACTAAATTGCGTAGCTAAAAATGGTGAAGATTTAGGAACATCTTTATTTAGAATTGAAGATATCACAGAAATAAGAGTTAACGATCTTGATGATAGAAGAAAATTGTTACTTTACAAATGGAGAAAAGCCATTTTATAACAGTTGAGACCTTATATTAGCTCAATTAAAAATTAGTAAAGTAACTCTTCCTCATTGAAAATAAAACTAGTCGGCTTTTTTTGAAACAAGTTCATTATTTTACCTCATCCAATCCCAATAATAACAACTGCGCCGTTGCCTCATTAGTAGCCAATGGCACATTGTGAACATCGCAAACACGAATAAGCATATTAATATCTACTTCATGCGGATGATTGGACATTGGATCTTTAAAGAATAAAACCATTTTTGTTTTTCCTTCGGCAACGCGTGCTGCAATTTGCGCATCGCCACCGAGCGGACCAGAAAGCATCTTTTTCACTTTAAATCCAGCCGATTCTGCTTTAGAACCTGTTGTTCCAGTTGCAATTATCTTTATATTTTCTTTAGTTAAAATGCTCTTATTTTTATTTAAAAACTGAACCATATCGGCTTTTTTGCCGTCGTGTGCTATTATTGCTATTTCCATACTGAATTATTTGCTGTAAAAATAAAAAAACCTGACGTAAAAGTCAGGTTTCATTTCTTATTTATTTAAAATATGATACGCAATCAAACCGTCAATTGGTCTGCGAAGTGCGTTACCCATTTTGATCTCGTATTTTGCTAAAATGGCTTCTAATTCATCTTTAAGATAAAATGCTATCGAACCCACAAAATGAACTGGAACCTCTTTACAATTATCATATTGCATGATGTAGTTTTTAGTAAACGATTTTAGTTCTTTTTTAATGATTTTCTTGCAATATTCGCTGTCTTTATGCTTAATAATGAACTTAGCAAATGTCGCTAAATACGCATTAGGATTGGCTTCTTTATATAAATTGGCTTTGATATAATCGGCATCCAAGTTGTATTCTTCTTCAAATTCTTTAGCCAAATCACTAGGCATTTTATTGAAATAATATCCTCTAATTAAGTGACGACCAAAACGATTTCCAGATCCGTCATCCATGGCGATATAGCCTAAAGATTGTACTTTTTGGTGCAATACTTTTCCGTCAAAGAAACTACAGTTGGAACCCGTTCCTAAAATACAAACAATAGCTTGTTCGTCTTTGGGAGTTGTTGCATAAACGGCAGCAAAAGTATCTTCATGAACAGAGATCACAGCATTAGAAAAATAGTTTTGAAAAACTTCGGATAAGAAATTTTTCATTCTATCGGTTCCGCAACCTGCACCATAAAAGAAAAGATGTGTTGCTTTGTCTTTGTTGTGAGAAATATCAAACTTATCATCAAGACGCGCAATTACTTCTTCTTTGTCAAGAACTTCAGGATTTAACCCTAAAGTTTGTGTTGTGAAAAGTACTTTACCGTTATCATCAATGGCAATCCAATCGGCTTTAGTAGATCCACTATCAACTAATAATTTCATAATTTAAGAGTATAGAGAATAGAATATAGAAT
>NZ_DQDX01000069.1:482-9645 GCF_003525665.1 Flavobacterium sp. | reverse complement strand
TATAGAGAATAGAATATAGAATAGAGAAAAGAGAACAAATATATCGAAAAATCTATTCTTTATATTCTATTCTCTTTTTCTTTTATTTGTTATAATTTCGCAATATGTACCGATAAATCGATTAATTTGCTTGAATATCCATATTCATTATCATACCAAGAAACGATTTTGAAAAAAGTAGAATTCAATCCGATTCCAGCTTTAGCATCAACGATAGAAGTTCTTGAATCTGAAATAAAATCTTGAGAAACCACATCATCTTCTGTAAATCCAAGAATTCCTTTCATTTCATTTTCTGATGCCTTTTTCAAAACCGACATAATTTCTTCGTAAGAAGTTTCTTTTGACAATTTCACAGTTAAATCTACAACAGAAACATCAACTGTAGGAACACGGAATGACATACCTGTTAATTTTCCGTTCAAAGCTGGAATTACTTTTCCAACCGCTTTAGCAGCACCTGTAGAAGATGGAATAATATTTACACTAGCAGCACGTCCGCCTCTCCAGTCTTTTCTTGAAGGACCATCTGCTGTTAATTGTGTTGCAGTAGTAGCGTGCACTGTTGTCATCAATCCTTCTACAATTCCGAAATTATCATTGATAACTTTTGCTAATGGAGCCAAACAGTTTGTAGTACAAGAAGCATTAGAAACAATTGTGTCTGTAGCTTTTGCTTCTGTATGATTTACACCCATAACAAACATTGTAGCGTCTGCTGATGGAGCTGAAATCACTACTTTTTTAGCACCACCTTCGATGTGATATTGAGCCGTTTCTAAAGTTGTGAAAATACCTGTGCATTCTGCAACTACATCAACATCAACATCTTTATCATCCCATTTGATTTGTTTTGGATCTTTTTCAGCAGTTACTCTGATGAATTTATCGTTTACATAAAGTTTTCCGTCGTTAACTTCTACTTTTCCTGCAAAACGACCGTGAACTGAATCGTATTTCAATAAATAAGCCAAATGATCTACATCTAATAAATCATTAATAGCTACTACTTCTACATTATCTCTATTGAATGTTTCTCTAAAAACTATTCTTCCAATTCTTCCGAATCCGTTTATTCCTAATTTTACTTTTGACATTTTTGTTTTTTTATTTATTGTTTATTGTTTATCGTTCATGGTTGTTGGTTACTAATTAATTGCAAAGACAACCAACTAAAAACCATTAACTATAAACTTTTTATGTTGTCATTATATCTGACACTCTTAATAATTCTCTATCAATCTCTGAATGACCTTTAATGGCTTGTTCTAATGGAGTAAGTGCTACTTTATCGTTTAAAATTCCGACCATAAAGTTTGATTTTCCTTCAAGAATAGATTCTACAGCTTTCACTCCTAGTCTACTGGCAAGAACTCTATCGTAACAAGATGGCGAACCACCACGTTGCATGTGACCAAGAACTGAAACACGAATATCATATTCTGGGAAATTTTCTTCGATGTAATCTTTTAGTTCAAATACGTTCTTCCCTATTTTATCACCTTCGGCAATTACTACAATACTTGATGATTTTCCCGATGCTTTACTTTTACGTAGTGATTCTAAAAGGCGTTCTAAACCTAAATCTTCTTCTGGAATAAGAATTTCTTCGGCTCCAGCTCCAATTCCGGCATTTAATGCAATATGACCTGCATCTCTTCCCATAACTTCTACCAAGAAAAGTCGGTTGTGCGAACTTGCAGTATCTCTAATTTTATCAATACAATCTACTACAGTATTTAATGCAGTATCAAATCCTAATGTGTGGCTTGTCCCAAAAATATCATTATCAATTGTACCCGGAATTCCCATAACAGGATAACCAAATTCGTTATTGAAAACTTCGGCTCCAGTAAAACTACCATCACCACCAATAACTACTAATGCATCTATTCCAGCTTCAACAAGATTTTCGTGTGCTTTTTTACGACCTTCAACGGTCATGAACTCTTTAGATCGAGCCGATTTTAATATTGTTCCACCTTTGTTTACTATATTGTTTACAGAACGCGGACCCATTTCTTTAAAATCACCTTCAATCATACCTTGATAACCTCTGTAAATCCCGACGCATTCAATGTTATGATACGCACAAGTTCTAACAACAGATCTAATAGCTGCATTCATACCTGGAGAATCTCCACCAGAAGTAAGTACACCTATTTTTTTTATCGTTTTTGACATATTTTTATGTTTTAAAATGTAAATTTAGCAAAGAATAAGCACATAAAATGTATGATTTTTACTGATTTGATAAAATCAATGAAATTCAAACGTTTTCGTTGATAAGTTTCTAATTTGTTAAAAAGAAATAATTCAGAATTATCCAGTAGTTTGATAATTCTAGTCTTCGTGAGGGATTGCCTCTCTATTTGGAGTAAGATTTTGTTCGGGTTTCTTTTTTCCGTCTTTATTATTATCCATTTGGATGTAGTCTGGCAATGGCGAAGAATCATCGACTTCTACATTGGCTTTTTTCTCTATTTCGACTTTCTTTTTGGTCAAAATTTTTCTAATTAATTCACTAAAAGTATCAAAATCAACTTCATAGTTCATTCCAATTCCTTGGGTATATCCAACGCCTTGACCAATATAATTGATGTCGTTTTCACGATTAAATACTCTTAGATTTAATGTTCCGTCATCGTTTACTCTATATTGTAATTCAAAATTACCTACAACAGCTGTTTGAGAAATTCCTCCTGTTGGCACACCAACTTTTCCGTTTAATGTTATTCTTTCGTTTATTTTTGTTGAAAGCGAAACTCCAAAACGTCCATCAGATTCATAGCCTGGCGTATTATCGGCTTGAACGTAATCAAAACCTAATTGCAATTTTCCACCATCTTCATTAAATAAATCACTGAATAATACGCCTGCTTTTTCAAAAAGATTGTTGGTTAATTGCGACTGACTTAATCCGTCTTGACTTAAAAATCCGCCAGTAGAAAGTAAATACAATGCTTGCGTTTGACGAGTATCTTTATCGTCGAGTTTGGTCTGAATTTCAGATTTCATTACCGACGAAAGTGTTGGGAAATTGATGTTAAAATCGGGTTCTGGATTTTTTATTGTTCCTTTTACACCAATAGAAACCTCTACATCCATTTTTCTATTAAAGGAAGCATTTTCTATTAAAACTGCTGGATTGGCTTGCGTTTTGTAAACTGCTTCAAGGTCTAAAACCGCTCTAAACGGATCACCATCCCAAACAATATTGCTGTTTGGTTTTACTTGAAGTGTTTTATCGATTAAACCACCGTATTTAAAATTATACGAACCTTTGTCAACTACAAAATCACCTTTCATTATAAATTTACCCAAAGTATTAATTCTAAAAAGTAATATTCCTTGTCCACTGCCTTTCATACCATGACCTGAATCTCGGTCTAAAATCACTTCAATATTGGCGACAGGTGTAATATTGAAATCGAAATTCATTTCTAATCCATTATAATTTTTTTGTTTTATTACTCTACCTGAGATTTTATTGAATTTTTCTGCTTCTGTAACAAAATGAATGTATTCACTATCTCCAACAGCTGCTGCATCGTTTATGGGAATTTTTATATCTGTTCCTGCCTCAGATTCTGCCGAAACATTTATAACTAAACCATCGGTTGGACCAGAAATTTCGGCACTTCCGTTGATAAATGCTGTTCCGTAATAAGCTGCATCTTCACTATCTTTAGTATCTAAAGCGAGTAATCTATTAGAATCGATATTGAGATCCAATTCCCAAGCGCCAAACTGTTTGTGTTTTATGAAACCTTGCAGATTACCTTCGGTGTCAAATTTAGAATCGATGATTTTCGTTTTCTGAATGATGAATTTATCTCTGGTAACATCTACAATTGTATTTGAAATGATATTAAAATCCACATTTAAATACGGAATTGTTAATCCGGCATCATCAACAAAAAGACGTCCGTTGTAGTCTATATTATTGATATTTCCATCAATTCTTGCATTTCCAGAAGCAAAACCTCTAATATTTTTAATGACATCACCTCCAAGATTACTTAAAACTCCAAGATTGAATTTTTGAAATTTTAAATCTAAATCTAAAATCGTTTCCTTGTTTACAATTGCTAAACTTCCATCGGCATTGAAAGAATCAAAATTTTCATTTTCAATAACTGAATTTATATTGAATTTAGAAAAATTGGTATCGCCTTCAATATTCAAACTCATATTGCCCAATTCGTTATCATTGACAAATAAGTTGGAAATCTCTAAAGATGCAGTTGGTTGATACACATCATTAGTCTGCTTGAGAAATACTTCACCATTTACATTTCCATCAAATTTAAATTTGGCAACATCGGGTGTGATTTTATTTAAATTTACATCATGAAAAGTGAGTTCTAAATCTTTATTTTGAGTTCCGTTAATGAATCCATTGAGTTTAAGTGACTGATCACCATTAGAAACAATAATGTCCTCAAATGTAAAATTCTTTAAATCTTTGTCAAAAACGATTTTATTTTTATCATTTTCTTGTTCGTTTAAATACCACATAAAATCCTTAAACATCATCTCTGATTTGCTAAAACCAACTATGTTTTTATTGTCACTATTTATGGTATGGTACAAGTTTAGGTTGTAATAATCGTTACCTTTTTCACCACCTTTAAATTCGGTTCTAAAACTCAAAGTATCCTTCGAAGTAACGTTAATCAATGAAAAATCTCTGATTTTATAATACTTAGATTTTATACTATCCATTTGAACATAAGTATTGTACAGCGGATTTTTATTGTCAATTTCTACTTTTACTTTATCCAAATCAATATTAAATGCTCTTATGGAATCACTTTCGAAATTAAATTTAAAGTCATTTTTATCTGAATTTATACTTCCAAACATAATAGAATTTGGAGCAATGGTAACCTCTGGACTAAGAATTTCGATCAGTTTATTGAAATCTTTGAAATTAAATTTCATGTATTGATTACTTCTAACTTGGTTAGGTCGGTAATTGGTATATAAACTTCCAAGCGAATTTTGAAGCATTTTTGGAACTTGATTCAAATCGAATTTTCCAACTACTTCTCCATCAATTCCATCAGGAGATTTTAAGGTTATTCTTCGTTCATTATTATCATCAAATGAAGAATTAATTAACAAAGAATCAAAGAAATACAATTCCTTTTTATTTTGATAAGAAGCATTATTTAGAGCAATTTCGCCTTTTAGATCGTTAATTGAAGTGCCTCGAACTTTCATCACAATATCACCTCTAAAAACAGCGATGGAATCTTTAGTAAAGTTTAATTTGTTGAGGTTTATATAATCTACTTTTGCATTAAAATCATAGACACTTTCTCGTTTACTTAAATCTACAACACCATCAAAATCTAAAAATATATTTGGATCATTGACGTTGACTTTTCCTTTAAAATAAGGCTTCTTAAAACTTCCGTCAGCAATAATATTTTTATAATTGTACCCATTATAATAAACCGACCCGACTTCTCCAGAGAATTTTGTGTCTAAATATTTTTCGTTAAATCCTTTTCCATCAACATCAACATTCATGGTAACTTTTCCAAGATCACTTCTTCCAATAAAGGTTCCTAAATCGAAATTATTTAAAAGTATGGTTCCCGAATAGGATGCGTTATCGATATTGTCCAAATTTGTCATTACCAATTGTGACGTAACGTTGCCCAATTTTGTGTCTAAAATAAAATCGGCATCAATTGATTTTGTTGTGATTTCGGCATCACCTACAAGATTAAATTTACCAAATTTCTTTAATGAACTTGGCAGTTTTTTTCCTAAAACATTTGGTAAAAGAGCTGTCAAATCATCATAACTTGACGCTATTTTATCAAAAGAACCTTTCATGTAGAATTCACCTTTTCCGGCTTTTGCAAATAAATTTCTAAAGTTTACATCTCCTTTTATCTCCGATTTATTGGAATCGATTAATTGTAGATTTTTTGCTGTAAAATTATTTAGCGTTCCATCAATTTTCCCTTTCAAAGAAAACACTTTGTTTTTTCCTAATTCGTCGTAGAAATAACGAATATCGTTGGAGGCAATTTTAGCCGAATCGGTTTTTACATCAAAAATTACTTTGTTATTGAAATCGGCAAAATCTTTTCGGTCATATTTCAAAATTACTTCTCCGGAAAAATTGGATTCCTTGGTATTAAAAACCAATTCCTCTAAACGAATATTTTTCTTGGTATAAGTGAAATTAGATTTTAGATTTTCTACAAAAAGTCCGCGATGATCTCTAAACGACATTTTTTCAATACTCGTAGTCACATCTGGACCGTAAATTTTAAAGTTGGTAATGGTAGCGTTCAATTCAGTAAAATCAACATCTTTCGGATTGGCACGATTTTCATCAATTAGGATAAATCTACTATTGGTAAGCGTAACTTTCTCTGAAGTCATTAAGAACTTTTTACCCGATGATTTTTTACCATCGTCAAAAGCGGCAATAAATTTATCAAGGTTAGTATCTCTTTCGCCTTTGTAGGTTTTGATGTTGAGTGTTAAATCATCGGCATTAATTTTTCCGAAAAGCAAATCGCCATCTAGCAGTTTTTTTACATTTAAAATACTAGTATTAATTCGTTTAGCATAAATTAAAGTATCTTTTCGAACATCTTTAACCATTACTTTTTTCAGCTGAACATCACCAAAAATGGTTATTTCTACTTGTTCAACATTGATATCGGTTCCGTATTGTTCGTTAATATCGTTAGTTACATAATTGGCAATTTTTGTTTGAACAACAGGCAAAGAAAGCGCAATACCAAGCGTTAACAAAAGAAGAATTAGTACAAGAAGTGTACGTAAAACTATCTTTCTAAATTTTTTAAAACGTGTATTTGCTTTTTTTTCTTCCAAAATTTAATTGAGTATGAATAACAAACCTAAAATGGTTATTTTTGCACACGTTGTAAAAATAATCGTTTTATGGCGGTTTATCAAATTTAATTCAAAAATTGTGCCCAATGTCTTACAAAGATGTTTTTATTCTAGCTATAGAAAGTTCTTGCGATGATACTGCCGCTGCTGTTTTACAAAACGACAAAGTATTGTCTAATGTTGTTGCTGGACAAAAAATCCATGAGGAATATGGTGGTGTTGTTCCGGAATTGGCTTCACGTGCGCATCAGCAAAACATTGTACCTGTGATAGATATGGCTTTAAAAAAAGCAAATGTTGATAAAAGTCAACTAAGCGCCATTGCCTTTACTCAAGGTCCAGGATTAATGGGTTCGCTATTGGTTGGAACTTCATTTGCCAAATCTTTATCGATGGCTTTGAATATTCCGTTGATAGCTGTAAACCATATGCATGCTCACATTTTGGCACATTTTATTGATGAAGAAGGATTTGATAAACCCGAATTTCCATTTTTAGCATTGACAATTTCTGGTGGACATACTCAAATTGTAAAAGTAAATGACTTTTTTAACATGGAAATCATAGGCGAAACTACCGATGATGCCGTTGGAGAAGCCTTTGATAAATCGGCTAAAATAATGGGATTGCCTTATCCTGGCGGACCATTAATTGATAAATTTGCTAAAGAAGGAAACCCAAAAGCGTATCAATTCACTAAGCCAAAAGTTACTGGATTGAATTTTAGTTTCTCTGGATTGAAAACCCAAATTTTATATTTCATTCAGAAAAATGTTGCTGAAAATGCCAATTTCATCGAAGAAAATAAAGCCGATATTTGTGCTTCCATTCAACATACCATTATTGAAATTTTAATGGAAAAATTAAAAATGGCTGTTGCCGAAACAGGTATTAAACAAATTGCAATTGGCGGTGGTGTTTCTGCAAATTCTGGAATTAGACAAACATTAAAAGATGCAGAAAATAAGTACGGATGGAAAACATTTGTACCTAAATTTGAATACACAACAGACAACGCTGCGATGATTGGAATTGTAGGTTATCAAAAATATTTAAGTCAAAAATTTAATGATGCTTCTGTTGTTTCAAAAGCACGAATAGAATTCTAAAAACCATGCAATTATTCTTTAATTCTACCATAAGTGAAACCCAAACTTCTTTTGTTTTTGACAAAGAAGAGAGTAAACACATCATTAAAGTATTACGTAAGAAAGAAAGTGATATATTATTTGTAACTAATGGATTAGGATATTTATTTAAAACTGAAATTGCATTAGCATCTGATTCAAAATGTACAGTAAACATTCTATCATTTGAAAAGCAAGACAAACCAAAATTCAATTTGCATTTAGTTGTTGCTCCAACCAAAATGAACGAACGCTACGAATGGTTTTTAGAGAAAGCTACCGAAATTGGAGTTCAAGAAATCACGCCCATTATTTGTGAACATTCGGAAAGAAAAATCATTAAAACCGATCGATTTCAAAAGATAATTGAATCGGCCATGAAGCAATCTTTACATTATTATTTACCAAAATTAAACGAACCTACACTATACAAAGACTTTATAAAAAAAAATGAAATTACCGGACAAAAATTCATTGCACATTGTGAAGAAACCGATAAAAAATCATTGAAAAACGAATTAAAAACCACTACCGATTGCACTATTTTAATTGGACCAGAAGGCGATTTTTCTGTTAAAGAAATCCAATTGGCTTTGGACAATAAATATATTCCTGTATCTTTGGGAAACACTCGATTGAGAACAGAAACAGCAGCAGTTGTTGCTTGTCATAGTGTAGTTTATGCAAATGAATAATTTTATGAAGAAGCTTTTAGGTTTACTTATTTTACTTTCCTTCTCTGGATTTTCTCAAGAAATTGCACTATTAAAGTACAATGGTGGTGGCGATTGGTATGCAAATCCTACTTCTCTACCCAATCTTATTAAATATAGTAATCAAAGTATCAACACTAGAATAAAAGCAAAACCAGCAACGGTTGAACCAAGTAGTCCCGATTTGTTTTCGTATCCATTTGTGCACATGACCGGTCATGGAAATGTGGTTTTTAGTGATTCTGATATTTCCAATTTAAGAAATTACATGCTTTCTGGCGGATTTCTTCACATAGATGATAATTATGGCATGGATGAATTTATTAGAAAAGAAATAAAGAAAATATTTCCCAATAACAATTTAGTCGAAATTCCTGCTAACCATAAAATTTTTCAAACTCCAAATGTTTTTGCTGGTGGATTACCTAAAAT
>NZ_DQDX01000069.1:0-314 GCF_003525665.1 Flavobacterium sp. | reverse complement strand
TGTCACCTCCAGTTGTTTTTGCGAGGGAATAACCTAAAATTCAAGACCACGACGGCAAACGACCACAAGCTTTTGGTATCTTCGAAAACAATAGATTAATCTTACTTTATACTTATGAGTGCGATCTTGGCGATGGCTGGGAAGATGCCGAAGTCAACAACGACCCACGAGAAGTTAGAGAAAAAGCTTTGAAAATGGGAGCTAACATTTTAAGTTACATCTTCAATAATTAACATTTTTGCAGTTTTAATTCTACATTTTGTGTTATTCATGGATAATTCATAATATTATCTTTAATTTATTTTTTTATGAAA
>NZ_DQDX01000066.1:26587-33238 GCF_003525665.1 Flavobacterium sp. | reverse complement strand
ATATAGAAAATAGAATATAGACATCACTTTTAAATCTAAAATCTGATAGCTAAAAATCTAATATTAAATTAATGAAAGCAAAAGCATTCGACATACGTTTATTTAAACGCATTTTAAAATATACAAAACCCTATAAAACAGTTTTTTATGGTGTGATTGCTGCTGCAATTTCGTTAGCTATTTTTGCATCACTTCGTCCGTTTTTATTGAAGCAAACGATTGACCATTACATCAAACCTCACGATCAAAACGGTTTATTGTTTTACATTACTTTAATGGGAATTGTGTTGTTATTAGAAGGAATATTTCAATTTTTCTTTGTTTTTTGGGCCAATCTTTTAGGTCAAAACATCATTAAAGATATTCGAACAAAACTTTTCAAACACATGTTGAGTTTCAGAATGAAGTATTTCGACAACGCACCAGTTGGTCAATTAGTTACGCGCTCAGTATCTGATATTGAACAAATTGCGAGAATTTTTAGCCAAGGTTTATTCATGATTATCAGTGATTTGCTAAAAATGCTTGCCTGTTTAATCATAATGTTTTACATGAACTGGAAACTAACGTGGATCGTAATAGCAGCAATGCCAATTCTGGTTTACATCACACGAATTTTCCAACGCAAAATGCAAGTAGCTTTTGAAGAAGTTAGAAATCAAGTTGCCAATTTAAATACGTTCGTGCAAGAACGAGTTACCGGAATGAAGATTGTGCAGCTCTTTAATCGTGAAGAAATTGAACACGAAAAATTCAAAGAAATCAATCAGAAACACAATGTTGCTTGGATAAAAACCATTTTGTACAACTCGATTTTCTTTCCAATTGCCGATATTATCTCGTCGTTAACCTTAGGATTTGTAGTACTTTATGGAGGTTTTCATATTTTAGATGGTGACAAATTCACGACTTTTGGCGATTTATTTTCGTACACCATGTTCATCGGAATGTTGTTCAATCCGTTACGTCAAATTGCAGATAAATTCAACGAAATGCAAATGGGAATGATTGCTGCCAACCGAGTTTTTGATATTTTAGATACCGAAGAAGATGTCCAACAAAATGGTACAATTGAAGCCAAACATTTTGCAGGAAACATCAGTTTTAAAGACGTTCGATTCAGTTATATTAAAGATGAAGAAGTTTTAAAAGGCATTTCATTAGAAGTAAAATCGGGCGAAACAATTGCCATTGTGGGTTCGACTGGCGCAGGAAAATCGACTATTATCAATTTGTTAAATCGTTTTTATGAAATCGATTCTGGAACAATAGCAATTGACAATCAAGACATTAATGATTTTACATTATCAAGTTTACGAACTCAAATAGCTGTTGTTTTACAAGACGTTTTCCTATTTGCCGATACTATTTATAACAACATTACTTTAAATAATGATGCCATTTCTCGCGAACAAGTGATCACGGCTGCCAAGAAAATTGGTGTACACGATTTTATAATGAATTTGCCCGAAGGTTACGATTATAATGTAAAAGAACGCGGTGTCATGTTGTCGTCTGGACAGCGCCAATTGATTGCTTTTTTACGTGCTTATGTTAGTAATCCGAGTATTCTTATTTTGGACGAAGCCACTTCTTCTATCGACACGTATTCAGAAGAATTGATTCAGAGAGCAACAGAAACTATCACTAAAGATAGAACTTCAATTGTCATCGCACATCGATTGGCAACTATTGTCAATGCTGACAAAATTATTGTGATGGATAAAGGTCGAATTGTAGAATCTGGAACGCATCAAGAATTGATAAATAAAGTCGATGGCTACTACAAAAACCTATACGATTCGCAATTTTCGGAAGCAATTTAAAAACTAATACGTTTTTATTTATATTTGACGAAAATTAAATAAAACTATGGCTTTTACAATTGCGATTTCCGACGAAAGAACTCCTTTTAAAAATAATACTTGGTTAAAAATTTTCATCGGATTTTTTCTAATAAATTGGATTAATTCCTACGTTGGAAATACCGACACAGCCAATTGGATTCTAGAAAACACCTTAGTATTTCTGTTTTTAGGATTTCTAATATTTACCTATAAAAAATTCATTTTTAGTGATTTAAGCTATTTATTGGTTTGCATTTATTTATGTCTTCACGTTTATGGTTCCAAATATACTTATGCTGAAAATCCATTTGGCTATTGGTTGAAAGACGCTTTAGATTTATCTCGAAATCATTACGATAGAATTGTACATTTTAGTTTCGGATTTTTATTGGCGTATCCATTGCGTGAAATGTTTCTAAAATGGTTAAAATTTCCATCATGGGTAGCTTGGACATTGCCAATAGAAGTAACTTTATCCATCAGCGGATTTTATGAATTGATCGAATGGGCAGTTGCCGATGTTTTTTTCAAAGCGCAAGGCGATGCGTATCTGGGAACTCAAGGCGATATTTGGGATGCACAAAAAGATATTTTCTTGGCTTTTTCGGGCGCAATTCTCGCAACAACCATTGTTTCTATTGTCAAAAAAATGATTTCAAAATAAATTTAGTTTATGAATTATAAAAAAGTAAAACATAAAGTCGAATCCTTTCATAATCAAGGAAAAACCAAAGAAGCAGCCCATTGGATTCTGCAACATTTCAATATGCAAGACCATTATTTAAAAGGTTTTGAGTTTAGAGAAAAAGCCGAACCAAGCATGATTGTTCTCACAACCGAAGGTAATTTTGGCGACCAACAAATTATTAGAATTCCTGAAAATACATTTCAATTTCCGTTGCCTTTAATGATTAGTTTGATTGCTCACGAAATGGTTCATGTGCGTCAAAAAACCAGACAACCATTTGTAATGGACAAAAACGAGCGCGAATGGCAAGCCTATTATGAAATGTTGTTCAGAAATTTATTTCCAAATATTCCCGAAGTTTCCAATCATTATAAAAAAAGTTTTGCACAAAAAGCATTTGATTACTACAATCGAATGGGTGAAGGATCTGAATTACAAGCAAAATATGCCGAACAAAAAAAGCAAGTAGAAGAATTAATTGCTTCATTGCGTTAAGAACTTTTAACCTTATAAANNGTCATATACAAAATGACACGAGCGAAAGCGACTGCATTTTTCACAAATTAAAAATAAATTCTCGAAAAATGAAATACGATATTATTGTTTTAGGAAGTGGTCCAGGCGGTTATGTTACGGCAATCCGTGCTTCTCAATTGGGCTTTAAAGTAGCTGTTATTGAAAAAGAAAATCTTGGTGGAATTTGCCTAAATTGGGGTTGTATTCCAACAAAAGCACTTTTAAAATCGGCTCAAGTATTTGATTACCTAAAACATGCTTCTGATTACGGATTAACAATCAAAGAATTTGACAAAGACTTTTCAGCTGTTGTAAAACGTTCTCGTGATGTTGCTGATGGAATGAGCAAAGGTGTTCAATTCTTGATGAAAAAAAATAAAATCGACGTTATTGATGGTTTTGGTAAAATAAAACCAGGTAAAAAAGTTGATGTTACTGCTGCTGACGGTAAAGTTACAGAATATTCTGCAGACCATATTATTATTGCAACTGGTGCACGTTCACGTGAATTGCCAAATCTTCCTCAAGATGGTGTAAAAGTTATCGGTTACAGACAAGCAATGACGTTACCAACACAACCTAAAAAACTTATTGTGGTAGGTTCAGGTGCTATTGGTGTTGAGTTTGCACATTTCTATAACGCAATGGGAACTGAAGTTACTATTGTTGAATTTATGCCAAATATCGTTCCAGTTGAAGACGAAGATATTTCGAAACAAATGGAACGTTCAATGAAAAAAGCAGGTGTAAATATCATGACAAATGCTTCTGTAGAACGCATTGATACTTCTGGAAACGGAGTTAAAGCTTACGTTAAAACAGCTAAAGGTGAAGAAGTTCTTGAAGCTGATATTTTACTTTCAGCTGTCGGAATTAAAACAAACATCGAAAATATTGGTTTAGAAGAAGTTGGCATTGCAACTGATAAAGATAAAATTTTAGTAAACGCTTACAACCAAACTAATGTTCCAGGATATTACGCAATTGGTGATGTAACTCCAGGTCAAGCATTGGCTCACGTTGCTTCTGCTGAAGGAATTAACTGTGTTGAAAAAATAGCAGGTTTACACGTAGAACCAATCGATTACGGAAATGTTCCTGGTTGTACTTATGCAACTCCAGAAATTGCTTCTGTTGGTTTGACAGAAAAACAAGCTAAAGAAAAAGGATACGAATTAAAAATTGGTAAATTCCCATTCTCGGCATCAGGAAAAGCTAAAGCTGCTGGAACTCCAGATGGTTTTGTAAAAGTAATTTTCGATGCAAAATATGGCGAATGGTTAGGTTGTCACATGATTGGTGCTGGTGTAACCGATATGATTGCAGAAGCAGTTGTAGCAAGAAAACTAGAAACTACTGGACACGAAATCTTAAAAGCAATTCACCCACATCCTACAATGAGTGAAGCCGTTATGGAAGCTGTAGCTGCTGCTTATGACGAAGTAATCCACTTGTAAGAATCAAGTTAAAATATCAAGTTTATAATTAATCCGCTTTGTGAAAACAAAGCGGATTTTTTTTATATTGCAGGAAACTTAAAACAAAAACCAAGATGAAATTAGCAGCAAAAATTTTTATTCTCGCATTTATTTTAGCACCAATTAGCATTTTTTCCCAAAATGGATCCATTGAAGTAGAAGTAATTGATTCAGTTCAAATTAAAGCAACATCGTTCGAATATATTCTAACTTTAGAGGAAGATTATGAATCTTATGCTGTTGAAGAAGTTGAAGAAGATGCTAAAATGAACGAAATAAAAGTAAAGAATGCACAAAAAATGAAACTTAATAATTTAGAAACTTTTCTAAAAAACAAAAAGTACAAGTACACCTCTCTTTCAGAATCAAATTTAGAAACAAACAATAAATTTAATATTTTTAAAGTTAACGATGGCTTTAAAGTCTCTCTAGCGTCATTTGAAGAGTTGAAAAAACTTTCTATCGAAGTTAAAGAACTCGACAAAGTCTCTGGAACTATTGGAAAAACTACCTATCAAGATAAATCGCAATTTGAAGAAGAATTAATAAAAAAATTGATTGAAAAAGCCAAGATAAAGGCACAAACAATTGCAAAATACTCTAATTTAACTTTGGGCAAGATTATTGAAATTAAGGAAACCAAAGAAGTTGATAATGCCAATTTCAACTTTATGGACATGATTATGAAATTGGATAAAAGAAAAAACTTCAATTCGGCATCAGATGTTCAAAATTCTAATTACACCAAAGCTATTGTGGTAAAATTTAAAGCCGATTAATTTCAATTCATCAATTATAATTCAATCCGTCAAGTTGTATAAATGAGACGGATTTTTTTATTTCTATCAATGAAATATGTAAAATGATTTTGAAAATATATAACAAATAAAATCTGGAGCAATTTATCTTTGCACCGCTAAAAAATGAATACCTTTACAACAATAGGAACTATTCTGTGTGAAATGAAATACAACTATTAATTTGTTTACTGCAATAACTAATTCAAATTTAATTTCATGAAAATACACATCAAATATATGGTTTCGCTTCGTTGTAAAATTGCAGTGAAAGAAGAACTTGATAAAATCAAACTTAAACATACTTCAATAGAACTTGGCGAAGTAAATCTTAAAAAAGATATTTCTGGTGACGATAGAGAACTATTAAGAAAAGGTTTGGTAAAAATAGGACTTGAGTTAATAGACGATAAAAAGTCGTTGCTTATTGAAAAAACAAAAACTACAATTATCGAACTGATTCACTATTCAGAAAAAAATCCGAAAGTTAATTTTTCTGATTATATCGCTGAAAAATTAGATTATAATTACAACCATCTTGCTTCACTATTTTCGGAAGTAACCGGAACTACAATCGCTAACTATATTATTATCAATAAAATAGAACGAGTAAAAGAGCTGCTTTTATATGATGAGTTAAGTTTAACAGAAATTAGTTTGCTAATGGAATACAGCAGTGTTGCCCATCTATCGCACCAATTTAAAAAAATCACAGGATTCACTCCAACCTATTTTAAGAAGATTAAAAAATACAAAAAACGAATTATGTTGGAAGACTTGTAGACATTGTAGTCGATACATTTAGATACAATTAACTATTATTCAACGTTATAAAAAATGTGTTTTTTAGTATATTTGCTAAAACTAAAAAACCACACCATGTTCTTACATAAAACTAAGTATTTTTCTTTTATAATAGTAAGTCTACTATTCTCATTTTCAAGCTCTTTCGGTCAAGAACGTAATCTACAAAACATCACAAAACTAACAAATGGTGGCGACAACGCCGAAGCCTATTTTAGTCCGAATAGTAAAAATTTGACGCTCCAAGTTTCCAATACTGCTTTTGGAATTCCTTGTGATCAAATTTTCATGCTCGATTTACAAGAGAAAGAAATCAATTCTAAAAATCTAAAATTGGTTTCTACTGGAAAAGGAAGAACCACTTGCTCCTACTTTATGCCCGACGGAAAACACATTATCTACGCTTCTACTCATGAAGGAAACGTAGCTTGTCCAGCGCCACCAAAACCTCGTGACGGAAAATACCTTTGGGCAATTTATCCCGATTTTGATATTTATATCGCCGATTTACAAGGAAATAT
>NZ_DQDX01000066.1:18386-26425 GCF_003525665.1 Flavobacterium sp. | reverse complement strand
CCAGGTTATGATGCCGAAGCTGTAGTTTCTCCAGATGGAAAAAAGATTGCTTTTACAAGTATTCGTTCGGGTGATTTAGAACTTTATACAATGGATATTGATGGTTCAAATGTGAAACAAATCACTTCTGGATTGGGTTATGATGGAGGAAGTTTCTTTTCGCACGATAGTAAAAAATTAGTATTTCGTTCTTCTCGTCCAAAAACCGATGAGGAAATTAAAGAATACAAAGAATTATTAGCCGATAACGTCGTGGCTCCAACCAATATGGAAATCTACACTTGCAATGTTGATGGTAGTAATTTAAAACAAGTTACCAATTTGGGTAAAGCCAATTGGGCGCCTTACTTCCATCCTTCTGATAAAAAAATTATATTTTCATCGAATCATCATTCGACAAGAGGTTACGATTTTCAATTGTACATGATTGATTTAAACGGAGAAAATTTGAGACAAATCACCTTTGAAAGTGAATTTAACGCGTTTCCAATGTTTTCACCTGACGGAAAAAAACTAGTGTTTTCTAGTAACCGCCAACAAGAAAAAGCGAGAGAAACCAACGTATTTATCGCGGATTGGGTTGAAACCGACGATGCAGAATATGCCAATGAAAAAAATCTGAAAAAGCACATTACCTATTTATCATCTGATGCATTAAAAGGACGATTAACGGGTTCGAAAGAAGAAAAAGTAGCAGCCGATTATTTATCGAAACAATTAAAAAGCTACGGATTACAACCTTACAATAAAAATAGTTACCTTCAAGAATTTACCTATAAAGTAAAAACCGATCCAAACGATTCTTTGAAGGTTAAAGAAAATACAGGTCGAAATGTTATTGCATTTTTAGACAACAAAGCATCCAAAACTATCATAATTGGAGCACATTATGACCATTTAGGAATGAACGAACACAACCATTCTACCAAACCCAATTCCAAAGGAGAAATCCATAATGGTGCCGACGATAATGCTTCTGGTGTTGCAGGAGTTTTAGAATTGGCTCGCATTTTATCGCAAAACAAAACAGTTGAAAAAGCCAATTATATTTTTGCTTTATTTTCGGGTGAAGAAGATGGATTAATTGGTTCTAAAAAAATGGCCGAAAACATCAAAACCTTATATCCAAATGCATCGGCGATGATTAATATGGACATGATTGGTCGATTGGAAACTGCCAAGAAAGAATTGACTGTTGGTGGCGTTGGAACTTCTCCAGAATTCAGTAAAATCGTTGAAAAGAACAAACCAGCAGGATTTAACATCACCTTAGACGAAAGTGGCGTTGGTCCATCCGATCATACTTCGTTTTATTTAAAAGATATTCCGGTGTTGTTTTTCTTTACAGGAACACACAGCGATTACCACAAACCATCTGATGACGAAGACAAAATCAATTATTATGGTGTGAATGCCATTGTAAATTATGTAGCTCGAATTGCAAACGAAATCAGCAATCAAGAGCAATTACCGTTTACAAAAACAAAAGCCAATGCGGCAAAAACTCGACCAAAATACAAAGTTACGTTAGGAATTATGCCTGATTACACCGATCATGGCGATGGTTTACACGTTGATGGCGTAACCGAAGGAAGACCTGCCGATGTGGCCGGAATTAAAGAAGGTGACATCATCACTAAAATTGGAACTTGCGATATCAAAGAAGTCTATGCCTACATGGAATGTCTAGGAAAACTAAATGTTGGCGACGTGCTTCCTGTAACTTTCAAAAGAAATGGCGAAACTAAAACCGTATCTGTCAAGTTTTAATAAGCTTAAAATCATAAAACAAAATCCGTTACTAATCTTTTGGTAACGGATTTTTTTTATTCAAGTTTTGCCGTATTTATTATATATTTGAGAAAGCTAAACAGTTGCGCAAATAATACTTAAGCTCTATATAAAAGAGCTTAGATAGAAGTTTGAGACATTTTTTACAGCGACACAGTAACATAAAGAACAACAATGAAATACCTAATATTTTTAGTAATTTTTCTTCAAAGTACAATTGTAACTTTCGGACAACAAAATAGTAGTTACAAGCAAATTGACAATTTAATTTCAGCAAAAACTACAAAGTCATTTAATGGAGTAATTCTTATTTCTCAAAAAGGACAAACTAAATATTCAAAAACACTTGGCTATTCAGATATTGAAAAAAAAGAGCCTTTACAGTTCAATGACCAATTTGTTATAGGTTCAATCAGCAAACAATTCACAGCCGTTTTAGTACTTCGAGAATTTGACAAAGGAAAAGTAGACTTATTTACACCAATTAAAAACTACTTGCCTGAATTGACTCAAAGTTGGGCAGATACGGTTACAATACACCATTTGTTGACACATATGCACGGCATTACTCAATTAGATGAACCAACAACTTTTAAAGCTGGAACACAGTATTCGTATTCACAAATTGGCTATGATTTATTAGCTAAAATAATTGAAAGAACTTCGGGAAAATCATTTGCAGAACTTTCAAAAAACCTATTTGAAGAATGTGGTATGAAAAACACCTTCCATCCAGATAATAAAGAATATACTAATTTGGTTAAAGGTTATACGGAACGTGAAAATGGCAAAATTGAATTTGAAACTGACACATTTCAAAACTATGTTGCTGCAGGTTCTTTCCTATCAACAGCTGAAGATTTGAATATTTGGAACAATAAATTTTATAGCGGAAAACTCCTAAAAAGCAAGACTATGAAAATGCTCAAGACAAAACAAACTGGTGCTGTTCGCAACCACCCAATATTTGGAATTACAGAATATGGGTACGGAATAACTGTTGACACAAAAGAAGCTATTCTACAATTTGGACAGACAGGTTTTGCTCCAGGATTTGTTTCAATGAGCTTTTACTTTCCAAAAACTAAGACCAGCGTAATTGTACTTTCTAATGTTGCCTATGACACCAATGATTTAAAGAAAACCTTCTACTATCCTACTGAAATTTTGAAAATCATAAGAAACGAAATGAAAAACAAAATTTGATTACTAATAAACTTGTCTAAACTTTTGGGTGCAGTCTAATTTGGTAACGGATTTTTTTATTCAAATTTTGTGGTTTTTTTATATATTTGAGAATATTTGATCGTTGGGCTAATAAAACCAGATTTAGGTGTACTAGTATGATAATATAAGACTTATATACAAGTTATAGGCAAGAACTCCTCACGAAAAACCATGAAATTAAAAACATATTTATTTTACGCTTTTATAATTTGCAGTTTAACAAATTGCAAAAGAGAAAATGAAGTGAAACCTATTCAACAAGAATATATTGTAATTTCAAAAGAAGATTCTCTTTCTAACGCTTATGACAAAAAAAACAAAATACCAAGGCCTTTCGTTCCGCAAGAATTGAAATGGTATACAGATTTAGTGGTGATAATGGATTCAAAAGACAAAGTATATATTTATCAAACCGAAAGGAAATCTTCAAATGAAGAAGCTAAATTTGACAATCCAAATTATATTGGTTTAAGGCCCGAATATTTGACCACTGTTGACAGTAAAGATTTTGTTTCTTTTTTAAAAAACAATAACGACATATTTGGAATTTTCCCGAATAAGGAAAACGTTATTAATCCTTTCTACATTGCTTCAGAAACAGACACAATAAAAAATGTTGCAATTTCTAATTTAAACAAGGCGCTTAGTGAAGTAAAAAGCCAAACTATTTATTTACTCAGAAAAACGACAGAAGAAGAAAATGCTGTTCTGAAATTCAAGAGAACCCAGCGAATTTTTGAACCAGAAAAGATTAATTGGTCCACAAAATTTTATGATGGTCAAGTAACTCCATTTACAAAAGAATACGAAAAAATGGAAAAAAAAATGAAAAGCATTGTAAAAGCTAAAGAAACGTTTAAAAAGAAGATAAGAATAGTTAACATGTAAAGTTGCTGCCTATAACACACGCTACAAGCGATTTGAGAATTTGTCTTGACGGGAAAATAGTTTTCTATTTGGGAATTTTGGCTAATCCGAAAAATAGCGCTAATTTAGGCCCACACCGCGTGTAGCGCGGGAACGTCAGGTTGTGAAAAAACTAAGTTAAAAAGAGAAGTTATTCGGATACCTATCAGAGAAAAATTACGTACAGACGATTCTCAAACGCTCACTTTGAGTATTTTCACAGTCTGACGTTAGCAATTATTTTTGAAAATCGTAGAAAAATTGAACTATTTTATTGACAAGAAATATTTTTTATCTTTGTAAATGCAAAATGACTTAAAAAATGAATTACACAATGTCCTTTCAGGAAAGAGCGAAGTTAGGTTTGGAACAATTATCCAAGCAATTGCCTGTTACCTTAACAATGGCGCGCAGACAAGCTCAGCAGTTGAAGACGAAAAGTCTTTCAAAAAACAAGAAACAAAGATCTTAGAAAATTATGTTGCAGAGAAAAATCTTTGGATTAGAGATATTGATTTTTCTCAATATGTTAGTGAAGGTGCTGAACAAAAAGTCTATTTAAAAGATAGCGAACATGTTCTAAAACTCAACGATTCTATATACTATAGTTCTTGGAAAGATTACTTATATAATTTATTACTTCACAATTATTTTTTCTCTGACACAGCATATGAACTAAAAGGTTTTACAAAAGATAACGATGTTTTGTATGCAGTAGTTCAACAAAATTTTGTCTCAATTACAGCAAATACAAACTTAGAAAGTGTTAAAGAATTTTTAACAGTTAATGGTTTTCAAAATAATCGAAATAATGATTATGTAAATGAGGAACTTGGAATTATTTTAGAAGACTTACATGATGAAAATGTATTGACTCAAAATGATATTTTATATTTCATTGACACTGTATTTTACATAACTGATAAATTCTGGCTGGACTAAAATAAAACAATCACTAACACATGTTTGTTGCTATTGCTATTGCTATTGCTGGGCTTGCGCTTGCTATTTAGTCTTCTTGGAAAATAATCTGGTGGTTACAATTCTATCTTTCAAAGAAATTTTGTAGGTTTGTTTTGTTCAGTGCTTGCAGCAACAACAGACGGCAAGCATGGGAACGGTAATTGTAATGTTATGACAAACGAAACTTACAATGGAAAAAATGTAATTTGGGAAAGTAAAACTAAACAGATAATTTTAGTTTTGATTTCTTTCTTATTTACGTTTGCTGCATTATGGATTGGAGAATACAAGAAAGTTCAATTTTGGTTTGCCATAGTAATTTTTGGATTTGGTGGAATATTTATACTCATAAGGCTTTTGAATCCAAAAAACATATTTGTTACATATAAAACCGAAATTGGTAAAAAAATCTTATCCGAAAGAGAGGAAGAGTTTCATTATAGTTTTGGAATATTTGATTATGATGAAAAAGGATTTGAGATAACTAACGAACAAATCGTAAATTATTATAATTGGAGCGATATCGAAACTGTTTATGGATATAAAATCGATTTAAAAGTCTATGATGAAATATGCTTAAATATTTTTACTAATGACAATGAAAAGTTTACCATTACTGAATCAACAGATGGATGGTTTCAATTCATAAGTAGATTGAGTGAAAATATTAACTCAATTAAAATTGATTGGTATATAGAAATTGCAAATCCAGCTTTTGAACAGAACCTAACATTACTTTATGACAAACTGAATAGAGATGATGATGAAATCAGAAAATTAATAAAAAACACTACAGTTAACGGGCATTTGGCAAGATTGCGAATTTTGTAGTAAATCCACGTTCACGTTTCACAAGAAATTTTAACTTTGATAGAAAATAATCGGTGCCAAAGCCCGTAACCTCAGCAAGAGACGGAATGTTGTGTGCAATTATGCCGTGTGCCTAAAAAATTATAACTTATATTCAAAATTTGATTTAAAATAATAACTTCATAAAATTGTATTTTTAAAAAAACTTAAAACGAAATGAAAACAGCTATTTTAAACAAAAATGATGTAAACAAAGACATTAAAGAGCAAGTTTCTGAATTATTCCGTCAATTAAGTCCAAACAAAATTCAATTAGATCTTGAAGAACTATTGAATGAAAAAAACCAAATTACAGTTGCCTATTGTGAAGATGATAATAAAATAATTGGAATTGCATTAATGTGTACTTACAAGGTTATATCTGGAAGCAAGGGTTGGATTGAAGATGTTGTTGTAGACTCAGCGTCACGTGGAAAAGGAATAGGAAGAAAACTGATAAACTTATTAGTTAAAGTAGGTGAAGAAAAAGAACTATCTGAAATACTTCTTTTTACAGAAGACCATAGAGTGGCTGCAATAAATTTATATTCAAGCTTTGGATTTAAACTTAAAGACAGTAAAATATATTGCAAGAAAAAATAATAAGAACTACGCACAACATCTGTAGCTGTTGCAAAACCACATTTTTTTTTAAAATAAAATCAAAAAAACAACCTCTTTTAAAGTGATTTAATGGAGGAAGATATTGATAGTGAGCTACATATTTTCAATTTACTAGGAGAGCAAGTTTTTAGCGGTCTTCTTTTAGGCGGTCAAGAAAGCAAAATTGATTTATCGCATCTTGCTAGAGGATGTTATTTAGTTAAATTATCAAATACCGAAAGTATTTCAACTCAAAAACTAATTAAAAACTAAAAATCATGAAAAAAACATTAAAACTCATAGCTTTACTTTTCATAAGTAATTTTGGATATTCTCAAATATATTACTCTAATTATCTTGATGCAACTTCAGAATGGAGAGTAATAGAAAAACATGGCGAAGCAGCTTATCAAGATATAACTTTCAGAACTATTTTTCTTGAAGGTTTAGAAAACATTAATGGATATACCTACTATAAAATGTATCAAACCTATTATAAAATTGGTTATGATACTGGCTATACAACGATATTAGTTCCTCAAAGCACTAATACTACTCAATTTATAGGCTATTTTAGAGAAGATCCAAATGGTAAATTTTATTTATTTAATAATGGAACAATGCCTTTTTTCTTTAACAACCAATTTTTCAACAATGGTGTAGAAACAGTTTTTTTTGACAATCAAACAGTTTTAAATGCTCAAATTGGCGATTTATATTTTAACAATTTTAATACTTCATTGTGTGCCGTTGACTCACTAAGCACAATGAACATTAATGCAATAAATTACAAATTGATTTTATCTTCTCTTGGAGGAAAATCTTTAGAAGGAGTAGGAAAAATATTGGATGCTTGTAGTTCTCCTCAGAGTTTAGATAGTGCTTTAGCAACATTCATTAGAATACATTGTTACACAAAACAAGGACAAACTTATTCTTTTTATGATAACTATCATTTACCAAATTTTGTGCTTGTTGATTGCAATACATTTCCAAATGCCAATCGTCAAGGCTTATCTACATTAACCTATGAAAATAATGTCTTCAAAGTTTTTCCTAATCCTGCAAATACCATTGTAAACATTCTAAGTGATAATAAAAATATAAAAAAAGTAACCCTATGTGATTTGCAAGGAAGAATATTGAAAACAGAAAATATAAATAACACAAATGTACAATTCGATATATCAAATTATCAAGCTGGTACTTATCTAATAACAATAAAAACCGACTATGGTACAAGTAATAGTAAATTAATAATAGAATAAAATAGTTATATTAAATAAGGCTTATGCAAAACCGCATAGGCCTTATTCCAAAATAGATATGGCTTGTGACAAAGTAAAACAAGCAACCGCAAAACTATATAAGCCTTATGCCTAAGTAGATAAGCCTTATGCCAAACTAAATAAGCCTTATACCAAAATATATAAGCATTGTGCGAAACTATATAAGCCTTATGCCACAGTAAATACGACAACTGCCAAAATAGATTAACCTTGTGCCAAACTACATAAGCCTTATGTAAAACATATATGACTTGTGCAAAAATAGATAAGGCTTATGCCAAAATAGATAAGTCTTGATCACCTGTAAAATAGGCACTTAACAAAAATAAATAATCCGAATAAAAAACGAAAAATCGTGGTGGAAAAAGATATGGCTTCCTCCAACAAGCGTAGCTGTTGCACAACCACCAT
>NZ_DQDX01000066.1:0-18260 GCF_003525665.1 Flavobacterium sp. | reverse complement strand
CACAACCACCATTTTTTAAAAAATAACATTGTAAATTATAAAAAATAACCTCTTTTATCCCGAATTTTCGGGAGATTTAATGGATGTTTATTTTTTGTTAAACTTCAAGAAATTCTATCATAGTAACCACAAAAAAGGCAGCCTTCACGACTGCCTTTTCCTAATTTAAAACTATATAAAAAGAGAATTATACTAAATCAAATCGGTCTAAATTCATTACTTTATTCCAAGCGGCAACAAAGTGATTTATGAATTTCTCTTGTGCATCGTTGCAAGCATATACTTCGGCAACAGCGCGAAGCTCTGAGTTGGAACCAAATATTAAATCTACTCTAGTTCCGGTCCATTTTACTTGTCCGGTTTTGCGATCGCGACCTTCAAAAACATCTTGAGAACTTGAACTTGCTTTCCAAGTCGTTCCAAAATCTAATAAATTCACAAAGAAATCATTCGTCAACGTCTCAGGACGTTTCGTAAATACGCCATGAGTAGATTGATCAAAATTCACATTTAAAACGCGCATTCCGCCTACAAGTGCCGTTAATTCTGGTGCTGTTAACGTTAGTAATTGTGCTTTGTCAATCAGCATTTCTTCTGCCGAAACCGTGTATTGTGTTTTCATGTAATTTCTAAAACCATCGGCTTCTGGTTCTAAAACAGCAAATGATTCGATATCGGTTTGCTCTTGAGAAGCATCCGTTCTACCTGGTGTAAACGGAACTGAAACAGTATAACCAGCATTTTGAGCCGCTTTTTCAACTCCGGCGCAACCAGCCAAAACAATTAAATCGGCAATAGAAACCTGTTTTTCACCAGTAAAATTTCTATTAAAATCGTCTTTAATTCCTTCTAAAACCGTCAATACATGAGCCAATTGCGTTGGGTTATTCACATCCCAATTTCTTTGTGGAAGCAAACGAACTCGCGCACCATTGGCACCACCACGTTTGTCTGAACCTCTAAAAGTAGAAGCCGAAGCCCAAGCGGTTCCAACCAATTGTGAAACACTCAAACCAGAAGCTAAAATTTGTGATTTTAAGTGAGCAACATCATTCGCATCAACCAATTGGTGTGTAACAGCCGGAACTGGATCTTGCCAAATTAACTCTTCTTGAGGAACTTCTGGACCTAAATAACGAGCAATTGGTCCCATATCACGGTGCGTCAATTTGAACCAAGCACGAGCAAAAGCATCGGCCAATTGATCTGGATTTTCTAGAAAACGTCTAGAAATTGGTTCGTATATTGGATCTACTCGTAAAGCGATATCGGTAGTTAACATAGTTGGAGCGTGACGTAACGAAGGATCGTGTGCATCTGGAACCGTTCCTGCTCCTGCTCCATCTTTTGGTTTCCACTGGTGTGCGCCAGCCGGACTTTTAGTTAATTCCCATTCGAAACCAAATAAATTTTCAAAATAATTATTGCTCCATTGTGCTGGAGTTGTCGTCCACGCACCTTCTAATCCGCTAGTGATGGTATGAACGCCATTTCCACTTCCGAAGCTGTTTTTCCAACCCATACTTTGTTCTTCAATTCCTGCTGCAGCTGGTTCTGGACCAACATATTGACTTGGGTCGGCAGCACCATGCGTTTTTCCAAAAGTGTGTCCACCAGCAATAAGCGCAACCGTTTCTTCGTCATTCATTGCCATACGAGCAAATGTTTCACGAATATCACGTGCCGAAGCTAAAGGATCTGGAGTTCCGTTTGGTCCTTCTGGATTTACGTAAATCAATCCCATTTGCACTGCAGCCAAAGGATTTTCCAATTGTCGGTCGGCAGTATAACGTTGGTCGTCAAGCCATTTACCTTCAGAACCCCAATAAATATCTTCTTGTGGTTCCCAAACATCTTCACGTCCGCCAGCAAATCCGAAGGTATTGAAACCCATAGATTCCAAAGCACAGTTTCCTGCTAAAACCATTAAATCTGCCCAAGAAATTTTCTTACCGTATTTTTGTTTGATTGGCCAAAGTAATAAACGTGCCTTGTCTAAGTTGGCGTTATCTGGCCAGCTATTCAATGGAGCAAATCGTTGTGTTCCTGCACCTGCGCCACCGCGACCATCGGCAATTCTGTAAGTTCCAGCACTGTGCCAAGCCATTCTAATGAAGAAAGGTCCATAATGACCATAATCTGCTGGCCACCAATCTTGAGAAGTAGTCATTAAATCGAAAATGTCTCTTTTCAGCGCATTCAAATCAAGACTTTTGAATTCTTCAGCATAATTAAACGATTCATCCATAGGATTGGACAAATTAGAATGCTGACGTAAAATATTAACTTTTAACTGATTTGGCCACCAGTCAGTATTTCTTGTTCCGTTACCAGCGCCTTGTTTAGCTGCTGTACCTGAAAACGGACATTTTGCGCCACTATTTACGTTGTAACTAGTTTGGCTTTCAGAAGCGTTTTGATTGTTGTTATTTTCCATATAATAAGATTGATTAGTATAAACTTTTTACGAAGTTACTAATTTAAATACTATTGGAAATAAAATTTTAATAGAAAAAAACTATAGTGCGTTTTATAAATAATTATTCAAAATAAAAATGATTCCAGAATCTTTAAATTCCTTTTAAACCATCAATTAAGGAATCAATTTCTTCTTTAGTGTTGTAATGACTGAACGAAATTCGCAGACTTGGTTTTTTCAAATCTTCTTCTGGAACAATTTCGGCTAAAACGTGCGAAGGCTTTACACTGCCGCTTTGGCAAGCACTTCCGCGAGAAACTGCAATACCTTTCATATCCAAATTGAATAGAATCATAGCGGTTTTCTCTTCCGAAAAAGGTAATAAAACATTCAGAATATTATAAAAAGTGTCTTCTCCGTTGATTTTAATATCTGGGAAACTCAATTGTAATTGTTGCTGACAATACATTTTTAAATCAGAAATATACAAACGCTCTGATTCTAAATCTTGGTAACACAACTCTAAAGCTTTTGCCATTCCTGCAATTTGATGCACAGCTTCTGTTCCTGCGCGCAATCCTTTTTCTTGTTCGCCACCATAAAAAAGTGGTTGCAAAAGAATTCCTTTTTTTACATAAGCAAATCCGGCGCCTTTTGGTCCGTGAAATTTGTGCGCACTTGCAACGATAAAATCTACTGGAAGTTCGTGCAAATTAAATTCCGTTTTCCCGATGGATTGCACTGTATCACAATGAAATAAGGCATTGTGTTGATGGCAAATTCTACCTACTTTTTCGATGTCTAAAACAGTTCCTATTTCGTTATTAACGTGCATTAACGTAACAATTGTAGTACCATTTTTGCCTAACAACTGAACCAAATGTGAAATATCAATCGCTCCACTCGGAAGAATATTTACATAATCGACTTCAATTCCGAATTGTTTCTGCAAATATTTTACCGTGTATACTGTGGCGTGATGCTCGATTTTACTGGTAATAATTCGTTCAATTTTTAAATCTCTTACGGCACTTTTTAAAATCCAATTGGTTGCTTCAGTGGCATTTGAAGTAAAAATTAGTTCTTGTGCTGCACATCCTAATAGTTTAGAAATTGATTTTCTAGAAGTTTCTAAAATGGTCTTTGCGCTTCTTCCAAAGCTATGTGTTGATGATGGATTTCCGAAGTTTTCCTGTAAAACCAACATCATTTCCTCTATAACTTCATGTCGTAAAGGTGTTGTAGCTGCGTTATCTAGGTATATTTTTTTCATTGTGCAAATATAAAACTCTTCGTTAATTAAATGATAAATAGAATGATTAATGCGTAAAATTTCTATTTTTGCCTCAAATTCTATTGAAATGAAAAAAATTATTGGATTATTTGCTTTTATGTTTCTTTTAAATGGTTGTGACGATGGTGATTTGATTATTGAAACCATCGATTTTGCAGATGTAACAGCAACAAAATGTGAAATAAACGGTTTAGTATATAAGATTAAAGAAAATGAAGTTTTAATAATTGAAATTCCTGAAGATGAGAATGCTTTTATTGGCACTGTAACTCCATTTGGCGAGCCAAGACAATTTACAATTGGTGGAGATAATAAAGTGATTTATCGCTCTTATTCGGGTACAATTGAAAACGAAAATGTATGTTCTACCATTCCGCCAAGCAGTCCAAATGTTACTGAAGAATGGGTTGCAACATCAGGTGTAATCCAAATTACAACAACACCTATTTTAGTTCCAAACACCACATTAACTTCAGGAAATGCTACTAAAATTAAAGGTTATAATCACGCAATTGTTTTTAAAAATGTAACCTTTGACAAACCTAACGGTGAACAATTTTTTGAAACTTATGTATTCGGAAGCTACGCTAAAGACCTTCTATCAAGTGAAACGCTACCCTTTGCATTCGATGATGAGGTTGAAAAATGCACCTCTGGCAACACGGTTTACAACACTAGCGGAAGCGAAGCATTAGTTCTAAACCTAGATCCTACCTTTTTTCCAGCTGCATCTGGAACGCAAACAGCTTTAATTAGCGCGACAAACAAAGTAACTTACACTTTATATAATGCTGGAGGATTGACCTCTGCTAACTTTTGCACAACGACTGCGCCAACAACACCAGCTGCAAGTCAGATTTGGAATGCAAAAGATGGCGTAACAGCAACTAGTGGAATAATTGAAGTTGTCACGACTACTTTGGGTTCCCAATTTCAACATACAATCCATCTGAAAAAAGTAACTTTCAATAGAAACGGAAGTGAATTTTACCTTGGAGACGATTATATTTATGGAAGTTTTATTCAATAAATCTTCACTTTAAAACCTAAAAAAACCTGTTTTGCTACTCGTAAAACAGGTTTTTTTTGTGCTTATATTTTGCTTTAGCGCGATCTATTTTGTTTAAAATATACTTCGGTTGCACCCAAACCATACTTTTGATAATTGCCATCTTGAAAAGAAATCGAGTCGTATCTATTCAATAAAAAATCGAGTTCTGCCTTCAAAACACCTTCGCCAACACCATGTATAAAAACGATTTTCGGAATGCGATTTTTGATGGCAAATTCGATGTGTCTTTTGGCTGTATCCATCTGTAAAGTTAGAATGTCATAATTGGATAAACCCGATTTATTTTTGACTAATTTTTCAATGTGCAAATCAAATTCTGGAACACCTCGTTCTACTTTTTCCAGCTTTTTTTGAAGCTCAATTTGCTTTCTTGTGAGTTGATTATCGATATTTTTTTTATCTAAACTATCACTTTTATTAAAATAATCTAAATTACTGGTATTGTTTATTTTAATCAACTCGTTGACAAAATATGTCATCAAGAAATTATCGGTTGTTTCAATAGTAATTTGGTCTTTTTCTACCTTTACTACTACTCCATCAATTGCGTCATCAAGCACCGAAACTTGATCGCCAATATTAAATGTTTTCATCATCTTCGTCTTCGTTTTTACTTGGTAATTTAGAACTTAATTTCATCATTCCGAACATGAAAATCACTACTGCAATTGCCATCACAATGACACTATACTTCTCTCCTTTTGGAACATAAAAAGCAACCACAAAAGCGACAATCATAATTAGAATAAAAATCTTTTTCATGCTATAAAATTTAGATTTCAAATGTAGAAAACTTAAATCAGTTATCGTTATTTTAAAAATTATTTGTAGCATTGTACAATAAATCAAATATTAGAAATGGAAGATTATATGTTGCCTTGCATGAACAAAAAACTTTTTGGAGTTGAATGTATGGGGTGCGGAACACAACGATCAATCGATTTGTTATTACAAGGCGATTTTGTAGGTGCTTTTAAAATGTTTCCTCCAATCTATACCTTAATTATTTTTTTTATAATTCTATTTTTACATTTTGTTGATAAATCTAGAAACTACAATAAAGCCATTATTTATTTTGCAATAATTAACGGTGTGATAATGTTAATCAATTACATTTATAAAATTTTAAACTAATTACTAATCAATATTTAACTTTATGGAAAATCAAAAATTACCTAACGAACAAGCTGTAATGATTTTGGGCTTAACCTCTTTTATTGGATGCTGTTGTACAAGTGGACTTCTAGGCGTCATTTTATCTGGAATTGGAATTTACTTAGCTGGAAAATCAGAGAAACTTTTAGCAGAAAATCCAGAACAATACAGTCCAGGTTCTTTAAACACTTGGAAAATTGTAAACTTTGTAAGTTTAGGATTGAGTGTATGCGTATTAATATATGCCATTTATATGAAAGTAACCGGGAAAGACATCGAACAACAACAACAATTGATGGAAATGTTAAAACAGATGCAAAATAATTAATTGTATTAAACAAAAAATCCGTTTAGAAGTTCTAAACGGATTTTTTTTTATTTGATAAAACAGGTTTTACATTCCACCAGATGCGGCCATCGAGGCAAAATAGATTACCATTCCGATGACGGCGAAAATATATAATGAAATCATTACGATAGTCATTATTCCTAAAAATTTATGGTGCGATTTAAGGAAAACTAAAGCTTCAGAAACCATATCAGAATTTCTAAAAGATAAAGCGTCTTTCATACCAGAGGCATATTTGAATAAATAATACACTGGCACAAAATAAATAGCAGCCATAAAGAAATAAATTACAGAAACAAAACCTTTCATTGCTCCAAAAGGTGAATTACCATAGACATCATCAGGAATCGAAGACATAGCAGTTGTCATGATAAAGGCTAAAACCCCCATCAATGCAATCCCGATAAAACCTATAATTGCAAGAAACATCGACCATTTGGCACTGACTCTTAAGGCATCTTCTGCTTGCGCATTTAATTCTAAATTGGTTTGGTTTTCCATAAAAATATTTAAATTGGTTAGGTTAGTTGGTTTATTACTTTTCGAATTCTTTTAGCGTATTGATGATGATTGAAACGCAATCAAGCAATTGTTCTTCATTCATAACCAATGGTGGCGCAAAACGAATGATGTTTCCGTGCGTTGGTTTGGCTAATAATCCGTTATCTCGTAATCTCATACAGATATTCCAAGCTGTATCACTTTCTTCTGTATCGTTGATTACAATAGCATTTAAAAGACCTTTTCCGCGAACTAAAGTTGCAACATTTGAAGTTTTAACAAATTCGCCTATTTTTTCTCTGAAGATTTTACCCAATCGACGAGCATTTTGAGACAATTTCTCTTCATTTACAACATCCAAAGCAGCAATGGCAACTGCACCAGCAATAGGATTTCCACCAAAAGTAGAACCATGTTGACCTGGTTTGATAACATTCATAATGTGGTCATTTGCTAGAACCGCCGAAACTGGATAAGCTCCACCAGACAAGGCTTTACCCAGAATTAAAATATCTGGAGCCACGTAAGTTGATTGTTTTTCACAAGCATTTTCACAAGTACAATTTCCGCAAACTGCCAATATTGAACCTGTTCTTGCAATTCCTGTTTGAACCTCATCAGCAATAAACAAAACGTTGTTTGCTTCACAAAGTGCTTTAGCTTTCGCCAAATAATCCTCTGCTGGTGTATAAACTCCGGCTTCGCCTTGAATAGGTTCTACAAGAAAACCAGCGATGTTTTCAGACGATTTAAGCACGTTTTCTAACGCTTCGATGTCATCGTAAGGAATTTTGATAAATCCTGCCGTATACGGTCCGAAATTCTTTCTAGCATTTTCATCATTTGAAAACGAAATGATAGTTGTAGTTCTTCCGTGGAAATTTCCGTCGCAAACAATTATTTGCGCTTCATTTTCATGAATTCCCTTTTTCTCATACGCCCATTTTCTACAAAGTTTCAAAGCCGTTTCGACCGCTTCGGCACCAGTATTCATTGGAAGTACTTTATCAAATCCGAAATATTTTGTGATGTATTCTTCGTAAACACCCAATTTATCGTTGTAAAAAGCACGAGAAGTTAATGTTAACGTTTGCGCTTGTTGCACCATTGCACCAATAATTTTTGGATGACAATGCCCTTGATTTACAGCTGAGTAAGCCGAAAGGAAATCGTAATACTTTTTACCTTCAACATCCCAAACATAAACACCTTCACCTCTACTCAAAACTACTGGTAGCGGATGATAATTGTGTGCTCCGTATTTATTTTCTAACGAAATAATTTCTTCAGAGCTGATTTTTTCTAAAACTGACATAATTTTTCTTTTTTAATCTGACCTCGTTACAGATTTTTAATAAAATATCAATTCCTTCTTGTGGAGAGAAATCATCCATAGTCGCCAAAATTACAAAAAAAGAAATTCCAAATTCCAATTACGATACTAAATAAATCTAATTTGAAGATTGAAGCATCAAGTTTGGATTTTGGAATTTAAAAAATTGGATTTTATTTCTTTATTCGTTCTAAAATATCATTCATCATCTCGATTTGCACTTTTTGAATTTCGATTAATTCTTGTTGTTGGTGCATGATTAAATGATCTAGTTTTTCGTCGAGCATTCTAATTTCGAGTTCCGATTTTAGGTTAATCATGTAATCTTTTTTGGCTCTTTCGCGGTCTTTTTCTTCTTGACGGTTTTGGCTCATCATGATAACCGGAGCTTGAAGCGCAGCCAAACAAGACAAAATCAAATTCAATAAAATAAACGGATAGGGATCAAATCCTTTGTTTAAAAGCAAGTAAACATTGGATGCTATCCAGATCATAATGAAGATAAAAAACGAAATTATGAACGTCCAACTTCCACCAAAATCGGCAACTTTATCAGCTATAACTTGACCAATTGTTCTATTATCAACTTCATCTTCAACTTTAGATACAAAGGATTTATCATCAGACAATGATTTTATTACATTTTTATGCAAATCTGAAAGTTCACCTACTTCCGATTGTAAAAACTTTGAAATGTATTTTTCTCGATAAATATTCAGTTCTTTATCGGCGATGCATTTGCTTTTATCAAAATTGGGATAATCTACTTTAAGAAAATTCAAAATTGGCATTCGAATTGATTCACCCCAAACGCGCTCCTTCGTCGGAAATTCTAAACCCGAAATTTCACTCACAAATGTTGCTTTATCTTTCATAAAACTATTTTTAATTTCTTGCTAATTTACGTTATTTTGAATACAAAAAAACCTCACTTCAATAAAGAAATGAGGTTTCTATTAACTTTTTAAATCAATTAAACTAAAGTAGCTGTTGAAGTAATTTCGGTATTCAATAATTTTGAAATTGGGCAATTTTTTTCTGCTTTTGTAACTAAAGCTTGGAAATCCTCTTCAGAAATTCCTGGAATTTTTGCTTCAACCGTTAAGTGCGAACCTACAATTGCACCATTAAGAAAATTGATTTCGCATTTGGTTTGGATGTTTTCTACTGTAAATCCGTCTTCAGTTAAAAATGCAGACAATTGCATTGTAAAACAACCAGAATGAGCAGCAGCAACCAATTCTTCTGGATTTGTTCCAACGCCTTCTTCAAAACGTGAATTGAATGAATATTGTGTATTGTTTAAAGTCGTACTTTGAGTAGTAAGAGAACCTTTTCCTTCTTTTACTGAACCTTGCCATTGGGCTGTTGCATTTCTTTTCATGATGTTGTTTTTTAGATTTTTACCAAAATTAAAAAATCATGCCGACTTGAATGTTATATAATTATTGTTATTTCTAATAGAATAATAGGTTTTATAACTCAAAAATTTCCTAAAACCTCTTTTAAACTTTTAAACCTTTAAACTTTTAAACTCTTAAACCTTTAAACTTCCTCCTCATACATTTCCAACAACTTCGTAACCGTATTCCAATTTCTGATGGTTGCAGTAACGTTTAGTTTTTTCTCTATGTATTTTTGGTCTAAACGTGTTTTTCCTGCGCCGATATCGTATTTTATGAAGATTCTGTTGCCGTCGATTACGGCTTCGTCGGGTTTGAATTGGCTTATTTTTAATTCGTTTATAGCGGAACTTGACAATTCTTTTGAAATAAAAGCCACATACAACTTTTTAGTATCAACATCTTTTTGCTTTAGAAACGGATTGTTTTTAAAACACAACTCCAAATCGTTTTTACCAATTACAATCACAGGAACTTCGTGACCAAAGGTTTTGAAGATTTCTTGTTTGATTTTGAAACCAACGCCAAAAGAACTTTCTTCCTCAGTTTCTACAAAGACATTTCCACTTTGGATATAAGTAACCACATTAGAAAACCCAATGGCTTCTAACGCAGTTTTGAGCGCTTCCATTTTTATCATGTTGTGTCCAGAGACGTTTATGCCGCGGAGTAGTGCTAGGTGTTTCATTTGCTTAAATTATCAATCTTTTTAACTCTTATCGAATAATTGCAAAATTACAGAAAGCAAACCACAAGTTCTTATCAATTACATTTTATTAATCCCGTAGGGATAAAATCTGGGTAAAAGAGTAACTTCCTCAAGAAAAAAAATCCCGTAGGGATGATATTTAGATTGGCTCATTAAAAATATAACGTTCATCATATTCAATCTCGAATACTTTTAAAAATTTCAGATATTCTTCTCTAAAAGTTTCTTTTTTATGATGATTCTCTTGATTTTGAATGTAATTAATGACATTATTGTCGTGTGATTTGGAATATGAAAATGCTCCATAACCTTCTTGCCATTCAAATTTTACTTTTAAAAATTTCTTTTCATTTATCCATTTGGAAGAACTACCTTTAATATCTTGCAATAAATCAGAAATTGATTGTGTAGGTCGCATTCCTATGAAAATATGCAAATGGTCAGGCATTCCATTTATAGCCAATAATTTATGATTGTTAGCTTTGATTATACCTGAAATATATTGATATAATTCCTCTTTGAAAGATGCATGGATTAGTCCGTTACGGAATTTTACTGCAAAAACAAATTGAACATGTATTTGTGTATAGGTATTTGCCATTTTTTAAATATCGTCCCTACGGGACTTTTTGTATAATCGAATAATTTTTCTACCAATATTAAATCCCTAACGGGATTAAGTGAATTGCTAAATTATAAAAATACTTTTATTCATTGTTGTTTTAAATTTTAGGATATTGATTTTGAAACTAATTTTTATAAAAACATAAAATAAATAAAATTTTCCAAAACCCAATCCAAAAAACAAACCAATACATTATTTTTGCCTCATGGGAAAAAAGAAGACAGACAAAGTTATATTTGAAAATGTTACCGTGCTTGATGCTGGTGCGAAAGGTGTTTCGGTTGCTAAAGCGCCAGAAGGACAAGTAATTTTTATACCAAACGTTGTGCCTGGCGATGTGGTTGATGTGCAAACTTTAAAGAAACGCAAGTCGTATTTTGAAGGTAAAGCCATTAAATTTCACTCGTTTTCTGAAAATAGAATTGAACCTGTGTGCCAACATTTTGGCGCTTGTGGCGGTTGCAAATGGCAGAACATGAAGTATGAGCAACAATTATTTTATAAAAATCAAGAAGTTTATAACAACCTAAAACGTATAGGAAAAATTGAATTGCCTGATTTTGAACCGATTCTTGGTTCGGAGAAACAATTGTTTTATAGAAATAAAATGGAATTCGGGTTTTCGGATACACGTTGGTTAAACGAAACCGAAATTAAAAGCGAAGACCAATCGTTAAGTAAAAATCCGGCATTGGGTTTTCATATTCCTAGAATGTGGGACAAGATTTTGGATATTGAAAAATGTCATTTGCAAGAAGATCCATCTAATGAAATTCGAAATTCGATTAAAGAATTTGCTGTTGCAAATAATATGACGTTTTTCAATGCAAGAAATCATGAAGGTTTGTTGCGAACTTTAATGATTAGAACCGCTTCGACTGGTGAAATTATGGTGTTGATTCAGTTTTTTGAAAATGATAAAGCCAATCGTGAGTTGTTGATGAATTTTATACATGAGAAGTTTCCGCAAATTACGTCGTTGCAATATGTGATTAATAGCAAGGCAAACGACACTTTATACGACCAAGACATCAAACTATATAAAGGTAGAGATTACATTTTGGAAGAAATGGAAGGTTTGAAATTTTCTATCAACGCCAAATCATTTTACCAAACCAATTCGGACCAAGCGTATGAATTATACAAAATAACTAGAGATTTTGCAGGATTAACTGGAAATGAAGTTGTTTATGATTTATATACCGGAACTGGAACTATTGCGCAGTTCGTTTCTAAAAAAGCTAAAAAAGTAATTGGTGTAGAAGCCGTTCCAGAAGCAATTGCCGATGCTAAAGAAAATGCCAAACGCAATGAAATTACCAATTGTGAGTTTTATGTTGGAGATATGAAAAACGTTTTCAATGACGATTTCATCGCGCAACATGGCAAACCAGATGTAATCATCACCGATCCACCAAGAGATGGAATGCACAAAGACGTTGTAGAAATGTTATTGAAAACTGGCGCTCCAAAAATTGTTTACGTAAGTTGTAACTCGGCTACACAGGCAAGAGATTTGGCTTTGATGGACGAAATGTACAAAGTTACTCGTGTGCGACCTGTAGATATGTTTCCGCAAACGCATCACGTTGAAAATGTTGTACTTTTGGAACTTAGAAAATAGTGTTCAGTATTCAGTGTTCAGTGTTCAGTTTATTTAGATTGAAATTAAAATTTATGAAAAAAATATTTTTGCTATTGTTTATCGGATTTGCATTTTCTGGTTGTGAGAAAGATGACATTTGTGATCCAAACACACCAACTACGCCTCGATTGATTATAGAATTCTATGACGATGCAAATCCTACTGTAAAAAAAAATGTGGTGAATTTGAGAGTGACAGAAGTTTTAACTAACAAATCTGTAGTATTTAATGAGAGTTTGATTGAAACGAATGAGGCGCGCTATTTATTGAATGCGTCTAAACTTTCACTTCCTTTGAAAACTGGAGAAGACGTTGTAAAATACTCATTTGCTTTAAATTACGGAGCTGCACCTGGTGAAAACGTCGATTTTTTTGAAGTAAATTACACAAGAGAAAATGTTTATGTTTCAAGAGCTTGTGGCTATAAAACTATTTTCACTCTAAGAAACAATAATCCAATAATTAATTCCGATAATACTACTCCTGACAGTGAATGGATTAAAGGAATAAACATTGAAACTAACGCTATTGCAAACGAAAATGAAACACATGTTAAAATATATTTTTAGTTTAGTAGTCGTTCTGATTTCGTTTTCAGGAATCGCACAGAAAGTTTCTGAAAAAGAAGTACTTAAAAAAGATACTATTGTACCAAAAACAGAACGTTATGGTATTCGCTTTGGTGTCGATTTATTTAAGTTAACGCGTTCGTTTTACGAAAAAGACTATCGCGGATTGGAATTAGTTGGAGATTACAGATTGACGCGAAAGCATTATATCGCAGTAGAACTAGGAAACGAGAACAAAACTGTTGACGACACACAACTTAATTTCACCACCGAAGGATCGTATTTAAAAGCAGGTTTCGATTACAACGCCTATGAAAATTGGCTTGGAATGCAAAATATGATTTATGTAGGTTTGCGTTATGGCGTGAGTTCGTTTAGTCAAACATTAAATGATTACCAAGTTTACAATCCGAATCCGCATTTTGGAGAGGAGCCAATTACGCCTTCTGGAGAAAAATTTAGTGGATTATCGGCGCAATGGGGTGAAGTTGTTGCAGGTATGAAGGCCGAAGTTTTCAATAATGTTTTTGTTGGTTTTAGTTTTAGAATCAACCGATTATTCAACAATAAAAAACCAGATAATTTCGATAACCTATACATTCCGGGTTTCAATAGAACGTATGATGGTGATTTTGGCGTAGGTTTTAACTATACTGTTTCTTACTTTTTACCACTTTACAAAGCAACTGTAAAAGCTAAAGAGAAAAAAGACGATAAGAAAAAGAAAAAGAAAAGCGGCAAGAAGAAGTAATCTTCACAAGAATAAAAATTCGCTAATCATCGTTGATAATTTATCAGATGATTAGCGAATTTTAGTTTTAGAACTATTCGTAATTATTTTATCTCTTTAATTCCTTTGATGAAAATCCATTTCATAAATAACTTTTCACCATCTCTTGTAGTGATTGCTTGAAATCTTGGTGCCAAAATGGTACCCACAACAAAAGCTGTTAACGGAATCCAATATCCAGTTAAATTAGTATAAGTTGCCACTAAAAAACGTACTGCAATAAATAAAACTGCAAAACAAATTAATTGATAAATGAATGCTTTTGTCTTCTTACTCATTTTTTATGAAATTGTATATTGTATATTGTATTATATAGTATCTGAAATCTGAAAACTGCGATCTGAAAACTGCGATCTGAAAACTGATCACTGAATACTGACCACTGATCACTGACCACTACTCTTCTTCCCTATTCTGAAACTTAGTTCGTTTACTGCCTTCGTACATTTCGTATTTCACTAATCTTGCTTCTAAACTTCCGTTAAAAAGTTTGATTTTTCTTGAAGGTTTTAATCCGACGAATTTCAATGCATCCAAATTTGCTGTGATAAACCAAGCATGCGTACCTGGATAATTTTGTTTCATCGTATCGCCCATTTCTCTGTAAAAACGCTCCAAATCAATATCCAAACGTTCACCGTATGGCGGATTGAAAACCATTTGCAAAGGTCCAGAAGTTTCCTTTTTGGTGTCGAAGAAATTTTGTTGAGAAACTGTTACGTAATCATCTAAATTAGCATTTTTAATATTTGCTTTAGCTTTTTCTACAGCACTTGGCGCTTTATCATAACCTTTGATAGTATAATGAAATTCGCGTGTTCGTTTCAATAAAGCATCGATAATTTGATCAAACAAATCGTTATCCCAATCATTCCATTTTTCGAACGCAAATTCTTTTCTGTTGATGTTTGCCGGAATATTACAAGCAATCATCGCAGCTTCGGCAAGAATTGTTCCCGAACCACACATTGGATCTAGAAAATCGGTTTTTCCTTCCCAACCAGCAAGTATTAACATTCCTGCTGCAAGAACTTCGTTGATTGGTGCAATATTGGTAGCCGTTTTATAACCACGTTGGTGTAACGAAGCTCCAGAAGTATCCAAAGCTATCGAAAGTTGGTCTTTATCGATATGGATATTAATTCGTAAATCGGGAAAATCTTTATCTACACTTGGACGAACGCCAGTTTTTTCACGAAATTGATCTACAATAGCATCTTTTGCTTTTTGAGATACAAATTGCGAGTGTTTAAAAAAATCAGAGTGAATTGTGGTATCAATTACAAACGTTTGGTTAGCGTTCAAATACTTGCTCCAATCAATTCCTTGAATTCCTTTGTATAAAAGTGCATCGGTTTTTGCTCTAAAATAGTAAATTGGTTTTAATATTTTTAAAGCAGTTCGCAACGACAAATTGGCTTTGTACATAAATCCTTTGTCACCTTTGAAACTTACCATTCTAGTTCCAATTTCAACATCTTGTGCGCCCAAAACACGTAATTCTTGAGCTAATATTTCTTCAAAACCAAAGAAGGTTTTGGCAATCATTTTAAAATTTTCCATCTATATAAAATCCAATAATCAAATAATAAATCCCAAATAAATCTTAATTCTAAAATATCAAACTTCAAACTTGGAATAACTTCTGCAAAAATACACTAAATTTGCACGCTAAGAATTTTATGAACAAGAATTAATGTCAAAAATCACAAATCAACAATCACAAATCAACAATCAACAATCCAATTGGTTCGCCTCTTGGTTTGATACACCATATTACCACATTCTTTATAAAGATAGAAATTACCGTGAAGCACAGATTTTCATGGACAATTTGACGCATTATTTAAATTTACCTGAAAAAGCAAAAGTCCTTGATTTGGCTTGCGGAAAAGGTCGTCACTCGATATATTTAAACCAATTAGGATTTGATGTACTTGGTGCCGATTTGTCTGAAAACAGTATTGCCGAAGCGAGTAAAAATGCTAATGATACGTTGCATTTTCAAGTTCATGACATGCGCGAACCGTTTGAAGATAAATTTGATGCTGTTTTCAATTTGTTTACAAGCTTTGGTTATTTCGAAAATGATGAAGACAATTTAAAGACTTTAGTTGCTATTAAAGATAGTTTGACCGAATACGGATTTGCAGTAATTGATTTTATGAATGTAAATCAGGTGATTGCGAATTTAGTTCCGACAGAAGTTAAAACCGTTGATGGAATTGATTTTCACATAAAACGTTACGTTGCTGATAATCATATTTAGCAAGAAATCGATTTTGAAGATCAAGGTGAAAAGTTTCATTTTACCGAAAAAGTAAAAGCATTGACTCTGGAAGATTTTACTCAAATGATGGAAACTGCAGGCATCTTCTTATTGGATATTTTTGGTGATTATAAACTGAAGAAATTTCATAAAAAAGACAGCGAACGTTTGATTATGATTTTTAAGTAAGAGAATAGAATATAGAACATAGAATATAGAGAATAGATATTGAACATAAACTTCTGATGAATTATTCCATTTACATTTTACCGTTATTAGCTGTACTTATAGGATTCATAATTGCCTTATTTCTTCGTCCGAAGAGCAAGAAGAATTTAAAATTACTATTGGCTTTTAGTGGTGCATTTTTGCTTTCCTTAACAGTAATGCATTTGCTTCCAGAAGTTTATGAAGCAAATAATCATGATCACGAAGAACATAATCATGGTAATGGAACGATTGGTCTGTTTATAATGATTGGAATTGTGTTCCAAATTATACTCGAATATTTCTCAAAAGGTGCCGAACACGGTCACGTTCATGGACACGATACTATGAATCACATTCCGTGGTTGTTGTTTTTTAGTTTGTGTTTGCACGCGCTTCTTGAAGGAATGCCAATTAGCAATCACAATCATTTGGCATATGGCATTGCGATTCATCACTTTCCTATTGCGATTATCTTAACTACGTTTTTTAGTAACGCACAATTGAACAAAAAAGCCATTCTATTCTTCATGTTGGTTTTTGCTTTTATGACACCATTAGGAACTTTTGCAGCCGAAAACCTTTCTTTTTTATCCAATTATTACACCGAAATTTCAGGAATTGTGATTGGTATTTTATTTCACATTTCATCCACTATTATTTTTGAAAGTAGTGAAGGACATAAATTTAATTTGGCCAAATTAACAGTTATTGTTTTAGGTATTGTTTTGGCTTATTTTATGTAAATCCGAAGTTTTATTTTTACATTTGACAAACTAAATCTAAAATAAAATTATCATGGGATTATTTTCTGCCTTACTAGGAAATGCTGGTGCTGTTAACTCAGAAACACTACTTAAAGATTACGGAAAACTTTTAATTGATAGTGAGCAAATTGAATTGGGTTTCAAATTGATAAGAGATACTTTTATTTTCACCAACAAACGATTGATTTTAATCGAAAAACAGGGAATCACTGGAAGTAAAGTAGAATACAAATCGATTTTATACAAAAGCATTACCCGATTTAGTGTTGAAACTGCAGGAACATTTGACCTTGAAGCCGAATTGAAAATTTGGGTTTCTAGCGAAGTAAATCCTAGTATTGTGAAACAATTCAATAAAGGTGTTAATGTTTATGATGTGCAAAGTGTTTTGGCACACCACGTTTTAAAATAGAAATCATGAACTTCACAAAAACCACCGAACAATCCTCAAAATACGAACATTTAGAAAAAATGTCGGTTGCCGAATTGTTGTCTAATATTAACAATGAAGACAAAACAGTTCCGTTGGCAGTTGAAAAAGCGTTGCCGCAAATAGAATTGCTAGTTGCCAAAGTTGTTGAAAAAATGAAAATTGGCGGACGACTTTTCTACATTGGCGCTGGAACTTCAGGCAGATTAGGAATTGTAGATGCATCGGAATGTCCTCCAACTTTTGGCGTTCCATTTGATTTAGTAAACGGAATAATTGCTGGTGGCGACAAAGCCATTAGAAAAGCGGTTGAAAATGCCGAAGACAATACAACCCAAGCGTGGATTGATTTACAAGAACAAAACATTAATGAAAACGACGTTGTAATTGGAATTGCAGCATCGGGAACAACTCCTTATGTAATTGCTGGTTTAGAAAAATGTCATGAAAATAATATCACTACAGGTTGTATAACTTGCAATGATGGAAGTCCGCTGGCATTGACTGCACAATTTCCTGTTGTGGTTGTCGTTGGACCTGAATTTGTTACCGGAAGTTCTAGAATGAAAGCTGGAACGGCTCAGAAATTAGTTTTAAACATGATTTCTACTGCAACGATGATTCAGCTTGGAAAAGTAAAAGGCAACAAAATGGTCGATATGCAATTGAGCAACGACAAATTAGTTGATCGCGGCGTAAAAATGATTATGAGCGAAATTCCAG
>NZ_DQDX01000067.1:1223-6351 GCF_003525665.1 Flavobacterium sp. | reverse complement strand
AATTTTGGAATTTGGAATTTGAATTTTAAATAATGGTATTTGATCATTCGTATTTTAAATACTTCAAAACATCAACTCTTGTTGCTTGATATGCTCTTGACAAAACCACAATTAAAGTCAAAATCAATAAAATTATAAATCCGACCAAAAATGGAATTATCGAAATGTCGATTCTAAAAGCGAAATTTTCGAGCCATAAATTCAGTAAGTAATAGGCTGGAAAAAGTGCGATTACAAAACCGATCACACAATAAACAACATACTGTTTTGAAAGAGATGTGAGTAACATTTTGGTTTCTGCACCAAGTGTTTTTCTGATGGCGATTTCCTTCATTCGGTTTTGGATAGAATACGATGCAAGTGCAAATAATCCGAAAAGCGAAATCAAGATGACAACGATATTCAACAACGAAAAGAGGTTTCTTTGATTAATAAAATCGCTGTAGGTTCGAGCGAAATTTTTATCTACAAAATCATACGAAAACGGATAACGTGTATCGATTTTTGAAGTCCAGAATTCTTCAATTTTCGCAATGGTTTCTTCGTTATTTTCTGAATTGATTTTCACAAACAATTTGCTTAAAAAACTACTTTCAGAAATGGTTTTTAAATGATAAAAAATCATTGGTGGTACTTCTTTTTGCGGTCCATAAACGCTGAAATCTTCTACAATTCCAACTATTTTCAATCTTCGAATGCCTGGATTTTCTCCGTCATCTTTAAAATCAAATTCTTTTCCTATCGGATTTTTTTCGTCCATCATTTTTAAAGCTGCTCGATTTAAAAGCACTGAATTTAAAGTGTCTGAAGCAAATTTTGGTGAAAGATTTCGTCCTTCAACAACCTTAATTTTCATCTGATCTAACAAACCAAATTCCATTGACATATTCTGAACTTCAACATCTTTTCCATTGTATGCAAAAATTGAAGAGAAATAGCCACCAAATCCGAAAGAAAAATTGCCTGCCGAAACGCTTTCGACACCTTTAATTTTTAGTAATTCGGCTTGAATTCTATCAAAATCTTTTGGTTTTTTAATTTCACTAAATGGGATATCCAAAACCTGATTTCCGTTGAAACCAAGATTTTTATTCATCATAAAATTCACTTGTTGCACAACAATGTAAGATCCAATTAGGAAAAACGACGCTATTGCAAATTGCAGAATAAGCATTCCGTTTCTGAGCCAAATTCCTTTTTTGCTTCGGGTGAAATTTCCTTTTAAGACATTTAAAACCTCAAAATTTGATACATAAATGGCAGGAAAAATTCCGGCAAAAAGAATCGTAATAATAAAAACTATCAGCAATTGAATATAAAAATGTCCATTATTAAGTACCAATTCTTTTGACAAAAACTGATTGTAATAAGGAAGAAAAAGTTCCACCAACATCAAAGCCAACATCACCGAAAACGTAGTTGTAATTATAGTTTCTGTAATAAATTGCAAAACAATCTGCGATTTTGTTGCGCCAATAATTTTGCGAACCCCAACTTCTTTAGCACGTTTTATAGCATTTGCTGTAGCAAGATTGATGTAATTTACAATTGAAAGAATTAAAATCAGGACTGATAATCCCAACATAATTAGCAAAAATTGATAATTTCCGCTTCCTTCTGGATAACCATTTGTAACTTTTGAATGCAATCTTGCGGTTGCCAAAGATTCTAGATAAGGTTTGTCCAAACCAAAATTTTTGATGTACTCATCTGTAGAAATTCCTTTTTCTTTGGCTAATTTTTTGGCCTGTTTTTCAACATAAATGTTCCAGATTTGTTTTTCAACGGCTTCTTTATTATTGGGATTTTTTAATTTTACTACCAAATAACAAGTATGACTTTGCCAATTTTCGGCATTTTGTTTTACATTTTCTTCAAATTCTTCTCGCAAAACAACTGCTGGTGCAACTGAAGATTTTTCGGAAATTTTATAAACGCCAACAACAACACAATTTTTATCTCCAATTTTTAGCGATTGATTTATCGGATTTTCATTTCCAAAAATAAGTTGTGCAGTTTGTTCAGAAATTGCTACACTATTTTTATTTTTCAGCGCATTTTTCGCACTTCCTTTTGTAAATTGAAATGGAAAAAAAGAAAAGAAATTACCTTCCGATTTTAGGATTTTCTGAACCATTTCTTTCTTGTCGTTGTACTCAATTAGCGCACCGTTGTAACCTGGCTGAAAATTGCAATAGGATTCTACTTCAGATGAATATCGCTTTAAAGTTTCGCCCAACGGAATAACATTATAAGCCAAAAAACCCGATCGTGGCTGATCATTTACAACTTGAAAAATGGTTTCTTTCTCCGGATTCCAAGCATTATAATTTTGTTCATCGTTCCAATATAAGATTGCGAAAATCAATCCGGCGATGCCAATACTCAAACCCAAAACATTCAAAGCCGTGAAAAGCTTGTTGTTTTTGATTTGGTACAAAAATATATTTATCCAATTTTTTAGCATCTTATTCGTATTTTAAATATTTCAAAATATCAACTCTTGTTGCTTGATATGCTCTTGATAGAACTACTACCAACGTTAAAATCAGTAAAACAACAAATCCAATAATGAATGGAAGTATCGAAATATCAATTCTAAAAGCGAAATTTTCGAGCCATAAATTCAGTAAATAATATGCTGGAAATAGCGCAATTAAAAACCCGATTATGCAAAAAACGATGTATTGTTTTGATAATTCTTTCAATAAAACATTGGTTTCTGCACCGAGTGTTTTTCTGATGGCGATTTCTTTCATTCGGTTTTGAATTGAAAAAGAAGCCAAAGAGAACAATCCGAAAAGTGCAATTAAGATTACTATTACATTTAATAATGAAAATAAATTCTTCTGTTTTACAAAAGCTTCATAAGTTCGAGCGTATTCTTTATCGACAAAATCATATTCAAACGGATACTCTGTGTCAACATTTTTAACCCAGAATTTCTCGATGTTTGCAATGGTTTCTTCCATGTTTTCTGCCTTAACTTTGACGTGGATTTTATTAGCATTTTGCAACATCCAATCCACAGTTTTGAAGTGAAAAAACACCATTGGTGGTACTTTGTCTTGTGGTCCGAACAAATTAAAATCTTTAACTATTCCAATAATTTTGAACTTGTTTTCATTCCAATTCACTTCTTTTCCAATCGGATTTTTCTCACCCATTTCCTCCAAAGCCGTTTCGTTTACCAACATAGAATTGATAGTGTCTGAAGCAAATTTTTCGGATAAACTTCGTCCTTCTTTGATTTGGATTTGCATCATTTCTAGCATTCCAAAATCGACTCCCATATTTCTACCTTGAATATTATGGCTGTTTTTATAAGTAAATCCTGTTGTTGAACCATATGATGAACCAAAACTAAAAGCTCCAGTTGAAACTTGTTCAACTCCATTAATTTTGGAAATCTCAGCTTTAATCATATTGTAGCGATTGTAGATCTTCTTCTTGTAATTGTCTTCCTTCCAATTGTATTTATTTCGGTAAGAAATTGACAGCACTTGATCGCCTTTAAATCCCAAATCTTTGGTCGAAATGTATTTTATTTGCTCATAAACAATATAAGATCCAATGATGAAAAAACTAGCAATCGCAAATTGAAGAATCAACATTCCGTTGCGCAACCAAATACCACTTTTGCTTCTTCCAAAATTGCCTTTGAGTACTTTTAAAGTTTCAAAATTAGACACATAAACAGCAGGAAAAATTCCGGCAACGACAATTGTAACTAGGAATATTAAAATCAATTGTAAGTAAAATTGATTTCCGAAAATGACTAACTTTTTTCCTAAAAAATCATTATAATAAGGCAACGATAACTCAACAATCACTAATGCTAACAAAATTGAAAACGTAGCAATTAAAACAGTTTCGAATATAAATTGCTTAATAATATTAGATTTTGATGCTCCAATTATTTTACGAACACCAACTTCCTTGGCACGTTTTATTGCATTTGCAGTGGCAAGATTGATGTAATTCACAATTGATAAAATTAGAATCAAAACAGACAAACCAAGCATAATTACTAGAAATTGATAATTCCCTTTTCCTTCTGCAAATCCGTCGGTTATCGAATGTAATCTTGAATCTTTTAATGGTTCAAGAATCACTTTTAGATCATCGCCTCCATTTTTTTTCAACCATTCTTCAATTGTAATTCCTTCTGATTTTGCCCATTTAACAATTCGGTTTTCAAACATTAATTTTTCAATCTTGGCAATAACTTTCTCTTTATCGTCTGGATTTTTTAATTTCAGCATCAATCCGAAACTGAAATTTCCCCAATTTTCCTTTTCCTCCAAAAGCCGATTATCTAGTAAATTAGTTACAGCATCTGGTTGCATAGACGATTTTCCTGGAACTACATAAACACCACGAACCACTAAATTCCGACCTGAGTAGTGTACAATTTTACCCATTGGATTTTCAGTTCCAAATAGTCTTTCGGAAGCTGCTTTTGAAATTGCAATACTTGTATTGTCTTTCAAAGCTGTTTTCGCATTTCCTTGAATAAAATCGAATGGAAACATTTCAAAAAAGTTTTTTTGAGCATCGTTTATTTTGAGAATTTCTTTCTTGTTTTTGTATTGAACAATCTCTTCGTAATACCAATTATCCATGTAACAGTAGGATTCAATTTCGTTGAAATCTGTTTTCAAATGCGCTTCCAATGCCGCCACATTACTTGCCCAATAATCGGTCGCACTTACTCTATTTATTACTTGAAAAACCTTTTCTTTATTAGGATTCCAATCGTTATAACTGTGTTCGTCGTTCCAATACAGAATGGCAAAAATCAATCCTGCAATACCGATACTCAAACCCAAAACATTCAAAGCTGTGAAAAGTTTGTTGTTTTTGATGTGGTATAAAAATATATTTATCCAATTTTTTAGCATTAGTTCCAGTCTTTATTGTTTTACTAAAACATCAATATTGCGGCTGTTTGTTTTTTCAGAAAGTACGATTCCGTCTTTCATGAAAATAGTTCTTTGCGAAAAAGAAGCATCATAATCAGAGTGCGTTACCATTAAAATTGTTGCACCTTGCGCGTGTAAATCGGTCAATAATTCCATTACTTCGTTACCGTTTTTACTGTCAAGATTTCCTGTTGGCTCATCGG
>NZ_DQDX01000067.1:614-1147 GCF_003525665.1 Flavobacterium sp. | reverse complement strand
TTGGCTCATCGGCAAGAATGATTTTTGGATCATTAATTAATGCTCTTGCAACCGCGACACGTTGTTGTTGTCCGCCAGAAAGTTGTTGCGGATAATGTTTCAATCGATGTGAAATTCCAAGTCGTTCTGCAATTGCTTCAACTTTTTTCTTTCTTTCCGATGATGGAACGTTGTTGTAAATAAGAGGCAATTCGATATTATCATAAACAGAAAGTTCGTCAATAAGATTAAAATTTTGGAAGATGAACCCAATATTTTGTTTTCTAACTTTCGATTTTTCTTGCTCTTTTAAACCAATCATTTCCTGATTTAAAAGTTGATAATTCCCGCTAGACGCACCATCTAAAAGTCCAATGATATTTAAAAGTGTCGATTTTCCACTTCCTGATGCGCCCATAATGGTAACAAATTCGCCTTGATTGATTGTGATTGAAACTTCGTTAAGTGCTTTGGTTTCTACTTCTTCGGTTCTAAAAACTTTAGAAAGATTGTTGATTTGTATCATAATATTCGTTTTTTGATTGATGATTTTA
>NZ_DQDX01000067.1:0-493 GCF_003525665.1 Flavobacterium sp. | reverse complement strand
GAACACAGATTTAAGAAATCAGAGAAATTTATGAAATTGATTTTTGATTTTTAAAATTGTTATTTGAAATTGACTCTATAACTTCCTTTTGCATTTTTACCAGTAAAGTACAAACGGTATTTTTTTCCTTTTTCTAGTGTAATCTCTTTTAGAACTTCACACTCCTTTGTCGTTTTGCAATAAAAAAAAGTTTGTTCATCCTCATCAATTAACTTTACCTCTAAGTTACCTGATTTAACTTTTGTAAAAGTCTCAAAACTCACCAAAGTGGTTTCATCAACTTCTAAAAACACGTAACAAGAACCAGTGAAATCAGAAAATGATGCTTTTGTAAAATCGGCTCCATTGCTATTGCTCCATTTTTTGTCTTTTACACCATCAACAAAATGCGTCCCACTTGATTTAATGTTTTGAGCATTTAAAATAGCCGTAAACAACACTAATAAAATTGCTAATTTTTTCATATTCTTTTGTCTTAATACTTAATACTTCA
>NZ_DQDX01000152.1:14726-14979 GCF_003525665.1 Flavobacterium sp. | reverse complement strand
TTAATTTCCCAATAACTTAAGTTCATTGCCATTCAAAATTTTTATAAAAATAGTATTTTTTATTTTTTAGTGCCGAATTATTTTTTAGAAAACAATTAACCTCAAGCTTTTTTGTTAAAAATTGATGATAAACTAAATTTTGAATGTGTTTTTCGTAGATTTGTTAATATCTTTTTTTAATCGTTGCGAAAACAGTAAAAAAAGTTGATAATTTCGAATCCTATTTTTAACCAAAACTATAATTTATGAAGAA
>NZ_DQDX01000152.1:8968-14670 GCF_003525665.1 Flavobacterium sp. | reverse complement strand
CTATAATTTATGAAGAAGAAATTACTATCGATTGCCTTGATAGCATTATCGAGTATTGCCTTTGCGCAAGAAAGAAGTTCTTTCTGGAAACCATCAACTAAAAGCAATAAACCAATGCTTGAAAGTAGAATGCAACTACCAGAAAAAAATCTTTTCGATTTAGATTCAAATGCTTTAATGAATGCTCTTTTAGATGCTCCAGCAAGAAGTGCAACTGCAAAATTATCAGCTGTTATCTTGTCTTTGCCAAATGCAGAAGGACAAATGGAACGTTTTAGAGTTTATGAAAATTCTATTATGGATCCAGTTTTAGCGGCACAGTATCCAAATATTAAATCATATATCGGAATCGGAATTGATAACCCAACGTCTACGGCTTATTTTAGTTCGTCACCGTTAGGATTTAAATCGATGGTTTTAAATGCTGATGAACAAGCAGTTTTTATTGAGCCTTTTTCACAAGATTTAACTACTTATTCTGTTTATAAAAAATCAGATAAGAAAGCTTCACTTTCACATTTTGAATGCTCGGTTGTAGATGGTGTACAAGCTACAATTGATCCATCAGCTCTTCGTCCTAATGCGGATGATTCTACTTTAAGAACTTTCCGTTTAGCCTTGTCAGTAACAGGTGAATATACTGCTTATTTTGGTGGAACAAAAGCACTTGCTCTTGCTGCAATGAACAACTCAATGACGCGTGTAAATGGAGTTTTTGAGAAAGATTTTGCAATTAGAATGGTTTTAGTAGCTACTAATGATAATGTAATTTATACAGATGCTGCGACAGATCCATATTCTCCTGCAGCAAGTTTGTCTAACTGGAATTCTCAGTTACAATCAACTTTAACATCGGTTATTGGTGAAGCTAATTATGATGTAGGTCACTTATTTGGCGCATCTGGTGGTGGTGGAAATGCTGGTTGCATTGGTTGTGTTTGTGTAAATGGTTCAAAAGGAAGTGCATATACTTCTCCTAATAATGGTATACCATCAGGTGATACTTTCGATATTGATTATGTAGCTCATGAGTTTGGACACCAATTTGGAGCGAATCATACTTTTTCAATGAATAACGAAGGCACTGGCGCCAATATGGAACCAGGTTCAGGTTCTACAATTATGGGTTATGCTGGTATAACTAGCCAAGACGTTCAACCTAATTCTGACGCTTATTTTCACGCTATTAGCATTCAGCAAGTTACCAATAATGTAAAAAGTAAAACTTGTCAAGTAAATACACCTACAGGAAATGCAATTCCAACATCAAGCGCTGGTTTAGATTATACTATTCCTAAAAGCACTCCTTTTATGTTAACTGGTTCTGGTACCGATGCTAATGGTGATATTCTGACTTACAATTGGGAACAATTTGACAATGCTGCATCAACTGCAACAGGAGCAAACTCGGCTGCAAGTGCGACAAGAACTTCTGGACCAACATTTAGATCCTATAATCCTTCTACTTCTCCAGTTAGATATTTTCCAAATCTTTCAAGAGTTTTGGCTGGAGCAACAACAACTACTGGAGCAGAAATTGTTGTAGAAGCATTGCCTTCTGTAGCAAGAACTATGAATTTTAGATTAACAGTTCGCGACAATAGAGCTGGTGGTTCTGGAAATAATTCAGATGATATGATTGTTACTGTTAACGGAACTGCTGGACCATTTACTGTAAATTCACCAAATACTGCAGTTTCTTATGCAGGCGGAAGCACACAAACAGTAACTTGGGCTGTTGCAGGAACTACAGCAAATGGTGTAAATTGCCCCAACGTTGATATTTTGATTTCAACAGATGGTGGAACTTCTTGGTCAACGTTATTAGCAGCAACTCCAAATGACGGAACTCAAGCAGTAACAATTCCAAATACGCCAGGAACAACTAATAGAATCATGGTAAAAGGAACTAATCATATTTTCTTTGATGTTTCTAATACTAACTTTACTATTACAGCTGGTTCTACAGATACAGTTGCTCCAACAGCTCCAACATTGGCTGCTTCTGGAACAACTCAAACAACTACCAACTTATCTTGGTCTGGTGCTACAGATAACGTTGCTGTAACTGGATATGATGTCTTAAGAAACGGAGCCGTAATTGGTTCTACTACAACAGCTACTACTTTCGCAGTTACTGGTTTAACAGCTTCTACAGCTTACACATTTAATGTAAGAGCAAAAGACGCTGCAGGCAATGTTTCTGTAAATAGTAATACAGTAAACGTTACAACATTAGCTCCAGCTTCAGACACAACAGCTCCAACAGCTCCAACATTGTCAGCTTCTGGAACAACTCAAACTACTACAAACTTATCTTGGTCTGGTGCTACAGATAACGTTGCTGTAACTGGTTATGATGTGTTAAGAAACGGAGTTGTAATTGGTTCAACTACTACAGCTACTACTTTTGCAGTTACAGGTTTAACAGCTTCTACAACGTATACTTTTAATGTAAGAGCAAAAGATGCTGCTGGAAATGTTTCTGTAAATAGTAATACGGTTTCTGTAACTACAACTGCGGTTGCAACGGTTACTTATTGTACTGCTTCTGCAAACAGCACAGCAGATGAAAGAATTGGTAGAGTTCAATTGGGAACTATCAATAATCCTTCAACAGGAATTGCAGGTTATGAAGATTTTACTTCACTTTCAACAAACTTAGTGAGAGGAACTTCAAATACGATTACAATCACTCCAACTTGGACAGGTACCGTTTATAGTGAAGCTTACAGAGTGTATATTGATTACAATAAAGACGGTGATTTTATCGATGCTGGTGAAAGTGTATATTCTCGCGCAAGAACTACTGCAACTCCAGTTTCAGGTTCGTTTACAGTTCCTACAACAGCAACACTTGGTTCAACTAGAATGAGAGTAATTATGAGATACAACACAACTCCAACTACGCCATGTGGAACTTTTGATTTTGGTCAAGTAGAAGATTATACAGTAAATATTACTACTACAGCAAGAGAAGAAGTATCAAACAATCAAATTTCTTTCAACTTATATCCAAATCCTGTAAAAGGTGATGTATTGAATATTTCTAATCTTGAAGTAGATTCGACTTATACAATTTACAACATGATCGGACAAGAATTAGGAAAAGGTAAAATCGAAAACGAAAGTATTTATGTGGGTTCATTGTCAGCAGGAACTTATTTAATTGAAGTTTCTAATGCAAATGGTGCTACATCTAAACGTTTTATTAAGCAGTAATTTTTTAGTAAGTTAATTTTAGAAGCCGTTGCGTTTATCGTGACGGCTTTTTTTATTACTTTTAACGAATCAATAAATAACCTATTTCAGTATCGAAAGATGCTGAACTAAATTCAGCATAAAATGAAATCGAAGATTCACGAATACCAAAAAGAAAAAATAAATCGAATGAGTAAAAAAATATTTTTTATAATCGTTAGTTCAATGAGTATAGCAGCATCGGCACAACAAGTTTTATCTCCAGAAACACTCTGGAAATTAGGTAGAGTTTCTGTTTTAGGAATTTCTAAAGACAAAAAATCGATAGTATATAAGGTTGCAACACCTTCAATAGAGGAAAATAAATCGAATTCTAAATTCTATACTATTCCCGTTACTGGCGGAAAAGCAACTGAAGTTCAAGACACAAAAGATTTAATTGTAGATAAAAATATTTCTCCTAATGGCAACTACATATTGTCTTCTCAAGAAGTAAAAGTAAACAAGGTTTTGGGTAAAGATTTTTATCCGAATCTTGATAAATCTAATGCTCAAGTTTATAACGGATTGGATTATCGCCATTGGGATACTTGGAACGACGGAACGGTAAACCACGTTTTCTATGGCGGAGTTCCAGCGGATAATGTACGTTTGGCACCTCCAATTGACATCATGAAAGACGAACCTTTTGATTCACCTCAAAAACCTTTTGGTGGAGACGAAGATTATATTTGGTCGCCAGATTCCAAAAACATTATTTATGTTTCTAAAAAGAAATTCGGAACCGATTACGCTATTTCTACCAACACCGATTTGTACGAATACAATCTAGAAACTAAAACTACCAAAAATTTAACTGAAGCCAATAAAGGTTACGATACCAATCCGCAGTTTTCTCCAGCTGGAAATTTAACTTGGTTGCAAATGAAACGCGACGGATATGAAGCCGATAAAAACGACATCATCGTTCGTTTTAAAGGAATGGACATGAATCTAACAGCCAATTGGGACGGAAGTGTAGACAGTTTCAACTGGAGTCCAGATGGTAAAAAAGTATATTTCACGGCAGCTGTTGATGGAACCAAACAAGTATTTGAAGTAAATTTTCCGGGTTTAACCAAAATTGCAGTAATTGTAACTCAAGTGACCAAAGGTGATTTTGATGTTTCTGATATCGTAGGATTTTCAGGCGATAACTTAATTGTAACTAGAAACGATATGAATCATGCGGCTGAGGTGTATTCGTATAATTTGAAGAAAAAAACTTGGTTGCAATTGACCAAAGTGAATGATGAAACCTACAGTAAATTGGCTTTGCCGAAATACGAAAGAAGATATGTAACGACAACCGACGGAAAGAAAATGTTGGTTTGGGTGATTCTTCCTCCAAATTTTGATAAAACTAAAAAATATCCAACGCTTTTGTATTGCCAAGGCGGACCACAATCGCCGTTGACTCAAAGTTATTCTTTTAGATGGAATTTCTCTTTGATGGCTTCACAAGGTTATGTAATTGTTGCGCCAAACCGTCGCGGAATGTACGGTCACGGACAAGAATGGAACGAACAAATCTCTAAAGATTGGGGCGGACAAGTAATGGACGATTACCTATCGGCGATTGATGATGTGGCTAAAGAAAGTTATGTTGATAAAGCTAGACTTGGTGCTGTTGGTGCTAGTTATGGTGGTTATTCTGTGTTTTATTTAGCAGGAATACACAACAACCGATTTAAAACATTCATCTCACATTGTGGTATTTTCAATCTAGAAAGTATGTACGGCACAACCGAAGAAGTATTTTTTACTGATTGGGAAAACGGTGGCGCGTATTGGGAAAAAGACAATGCCGTAGCACAAAAAACATATTCTAAATTCAACCCAATCAATTTGGTGGATAAATGGAATACACCAATATTAATAATCCAAGGCGGAAAAGACTACCGTGTGCCAATTGGGCAAGGACAAGAAGCTTTTCAAGCAGCACAATTACTCGGTGTAAAAAGTAGATTTTTATTGTTTCCAGACGAAAACCATTGGGTGCTAAAACCACAAAACGCTCAAGTATGGCAAAGTGAGTTTTTCAAATGGTTGAAGGAGACGTTGTAGAAAATGATTTTGAATTCAAAATTTAGAGCCTTATTTCTAGCAAGAAAAGTATTTATTTTTTGCGGTTTACTTTTTAGTTGTTATCAAGTGTTTTCAAATAAAGGAAATTATTTAATTGTATTTATTGCGCTTTTATTATTACTTATTTTCTTATTACCATTTGAACTCATTAATTTTTACAAAATAGTTATTTCGAAGAATGGAATTACTAAAGTTCCTTTTCTATTTTATAAAGAAGAGTTTATTAGTTTTTCTGATATTGAAAGTGTTACTTTAAATCACAATACTGGTTTTATAAAGCATCTTTTGGAATTATTAGTTGAAAGTAATGTCTCAGAAGGATATTATGAAAGTATTATTAATTTAAAAAATAAAAAACAGATAATAGTTTCTCC
>NZ_DQDX01000152.1:0-8800 GCF_003525665.1 Flavobacterium sp. | reverse complement strand
TTTCTCCCGATTATTTTGAAAATTATAGAGAGTTAGTGATAGCAATGAGTGAGAATTTTACAAATTATAAAGAAGAGTAACAATACATTTGGTACTTAAACCACAAAACGCTCAAGTTTGGAAAAGTGAGTTAAATGGTTGAAGGAGAATTTGTAAGAAGTTTTTTTAATTTTTTTTGAAAACACATAAGACTGACATTTATTAGACATATACATCCAAAATTGGGTGTATAAGTGTGATTTTATAAGGCATATATTCAAGTTAGCAGTAATAAAACCATAGCTCGCGTCGGAAAAAGGCTGATTAAAAATAAAATATTGATTATGAAAGAAAATGAATTTGATTTCCTAAAAGGGAATAAAGGAAGTAATGGCGAAATCACTCCTTTCTTTATTAGAAAAATTGAATTAACTAATGAAGTAACCGAAAATGAAAAATTTCTACAATGCTTAAACTTATATCTGACTCAAGATTTATCCAATCATAATTCTCAAATTTCTATTGAATTCTATAACATCAATAATAAAGATATTCTAAACCTCGGTTTACCACAACTAACAGGACTTCAAATCGACAATATTACGAATAGACAAATGGAAAATTGCAATTTTCACGTTTTTGATTATGAAGACGGAAAATATGATTTCTATTGCGAAAAAATAAATATCAAATAGGATCACTTTACTACTGCTAACAGCCACTACAGCGGATTTGGGCAATTGGCTTAATGGAAAGTTGGTTTTGTATTTGGGATGATTTGGCAAATCCGAAAATAGGGCTTAATTTAGTCCCAAACCCGCTGTAGTGCCAGAACGTTATAGCCAATTTTAAGACGACAAAGTAACAAATGACGACCCAACAATTTCAAATCACTTTCTTTTCCATATTCGGACTTTGCATTCTGACAATTGTCCTTTCATTTACTTCGTTTGACTTTATAGAGGTTGAACCTGCGGTAAGTTGGACAATGAAATATTTCGCCTTACCAATTCTAATTATTACGACACCCAATTGTTACTTCATATATTTAAAGTACATTAAACAGCATGAAAAGAAAGAATATAAATCTAAAATTTGGATACAACTTCGGACAATTTTTAGAATATTCAGTTTGACATTAGGAATTACTGCAATTTTTATCGCGACAACTCTTTCAATAATTATTTTGAGTAACGCATATATTGGTAGCAGTAAGACAATTAATCTGAATTCAAAAATTATTGACTATTATACTTTGACAAATAAAGGTCAAATAAGGCATTACATTAAAATTCAAGTTCAACAACTTGACAGAACAATCGACCTAAAAGTTCAAGAACCATATCAAGTTGGACAAACATTTGAAAAGACTTTGTTAATCGGAAAATGGGGACTACTTTACTCGGAAGAATAAACCCGATAGCGCGGATTTGCAATCCGTGCCCGCAATCCAAATAATTAACAAACAATCCCTAAAAACCTAAAACCCAAAACTTTCAGGTTTTTATACATTTAACCCAAATAAAAACCCCAACTTCCTAAGAAATTGGGGTTCGAATTTTTTAACCAAAGCATTAGTCTTACTACTTAATACTCAAATCTTAATACTAGTTAAAATACTTTTCAATAAAAGCAACCATATTCTCATCACTCATTTTGTTAGAAGTACTTTCAGACGATTCAACGTTTTTGTACTGCGCAGTTTCGGCCAAGAACTTAATGAATTGCTCTTGTATTTGTCCTGTTCCAGTAATGTGGATTTGATCTACATTAGGCATTACAGCTGCAATTTCTTTAAAGAATTTCTGCGTTAAAGCAATCTCTTGATTGTTCTCTGCATTTTCACTCGTGTTTCTATCAGCACCATTATTTGTAACGTGATCTAGCACCACAAATGCTCCTGTATCTACATCTTCTCTTCCAATAATTGTAGCGTTGTGCGTATCCATCCATACACCAAACTGTTTTTTGTTTTTTCCTGACATCTTTTTGATTTTTTATAGTTTGTTTAAAAGTATTATCTCAGAGAAAAAACCACAATTAAAAGTGCAATTTTTCAGAGATAATTACTATCGTAAAGTTGACCAAATACTCCTAAAATAAGTTACAGAATTCAATAATACTATTACATAATAAACACCTTCTCAAAATTTGAAACTAAACAAAAACCCCGACTTCAACTGAAATCGGGGTTTATATTTAATATCTAATATCAAATATCTAATATCAATTAGATTCTAGCTTTTTGATGCAAGTTTAAAAGTTGCGTTTTTTATTATAATTTAAAAACTAAACCAACATTTAGCGAGCCACAATTATTTTTAATGCTAAAATCTTTTGAAGCATCGGTTAATCCAGCCATGGATTGATAATCTACCAAAAGATTTAATTTTTTAGTTAATTCAAACTTGTAACCAATTCCGGCATTAAAACCTATTTGTACTTTGTTGAATGCGTCTTTAACATCAACATTTCCAGATTCGGCAAAGGTTAGAAAACCAACACTCGGACCAAAATTCAAGTTCCATTTTCTTGTTTTTCCAAAATGCCAATTGGCGTTTAAAGGAATAGTTACGTAACTCAATCCAGTAATGGTATCATCAACATCCGATCCCATTGTTTCATAATTCAATCCTGAGCGGATACTCCAACGATTATTCAAATAATAATCAGCTCCAACACCAAACTTTAAAGAAGAAACCGCACCATTATCAGCCGCATCACTTCCTGAAAAATCTGAAATGGTAAATCCAACATGAGGGATAATCTCAACGGTGCCTTTTTCTCTTTGTTGCGCTTGTACGGTCGTTAAACCAAAAGCAACCATCGCTACTAAAATAATTTTTTTCATTTTGTATTTGTTTAAAAATTGAATACAAATCTATTCTTTCGTAATTGAGAAATTCCCTACAGAATGTTAATTAACTTTATCTTATCACTTTGTAAAAACTTGATAGCAAAGGTTTATTATCCGTGTAAATAAGTAAACAATTCCCAAACAAAAACCCCGACTTCAATTGAAATCGGGGTTTATATTTAATATCTAATATCAAAAATCTAATATCAGACTAGTATCTGTAATATTCTGGTTTAAATGGTCCAGCAACTTCAACACCAATATATTCTGCTTGGTCTTGACGTAACGTTTCTAGTTCAACTCCTAATTTTGCAAGGTGTAACATCGCTACTTTTTCATCTAAATGTTTTGGTAACATATAAACTTCATTGTTGTAAGCTGCGCTGTTTTTCCATAACTCAATTTGAGCCAAAGTTTGGTTAGTGAATGAGTTACTCATTACAAAACTTGGGTGTCCAGTTGCACAACCTAAGTTTACCAAACGACCTTCGGCAAGAATGATGATGTCTTTACCGTTAATAGTATATTTATCAACTTGTGGTTTGATTTCAATTTTAGACGCACCGTGGTTAGTGTTTAACCAAGCCATGTCAATTTCGTTATCAAAGTGACCAATGTTACAAACGATAGTTTTGTCTTTCATTTGTTCAAAGTGCTCACCGAGAACGATATCTTTGTTTCCAGTTGTAGTGATAACGATATCAGCGTTAGCAATAACAGTGTTTAATTTTTTAACTTCAAATCCGTCCATTGCAGCTTGAAGCGCACAAATCGGGTCAATTTCAGTTACAGTTACAATAGAACCAGCTCCACGGAAAGAAGCCGCAGTTCCTTTTCCAACGTCACCATATCCACAAACAACAACTCTTTTTCCAGCTAACATAATATCTGTTGCTCTTCTTACAGCATCAACTGCAGATTCTTTACAACCGTATTTATTGTCAAATTTCGATTTAGTAACCGAGTCATTAACGTTTATTGCAGGCATTGGTAAAGTTCCAGCTTTTACTCTTTCATACAAACGGTGAACACCAGTTGTAGTTTCTTCAGATAAACCTTTGATACCTTCAACCAAATGAGGATAACGATCAATAACCATGTTAGTTAAATCTCCACCATCATCAAGAATCATATTCAATGGTTTTCTGTCTTCACCAAAGAATAATGTTTGCTCAATACACCAGTCAAACGATTCCTCATCAAGACCTTTCCAAGCATAAACCTGAATTCCAGCAGCAGCAATTGCAGCAGCAGCTTGATCTTGTGTAGAGAAAATGTTACAAGAAGACCAAGTAACCTCTGCACCAAGAGCAATTAAAGTTTCAATTAAAACGGCAGTCTGAATTGTCATGTGTAAACAACCAGCAATTCTCGCACCAGCAAGAGGTTGTTCGTCTTTATATTCTGCTCTAAGAGCCATTAATCCTGGCATTTCAGCTTCAGCCAATTCAATTTCTTTTCTTCCCCAAGCTGCAAGCGAAATATCTTTCACTTTAAAAGCTACATAAGGCAAAGTTTGTGTACTCATCTATGTAAAAATTTGTGTTTATTAAATAATTTTTGCAAATTTACAACATAGGATTTGGATTTAATAATTTATTTCAAAAATTATGAAATGTTTACATTCTTAAGCAACTGAAAAACAATAAAATGAACTTTTTTTCAGGAGCTATTTCCAGCTATCCGTTGCAATTCCCGATGAAAAATCGGGAGATTTCCACTGCTATCTGGGCTAACACAATTTATACTACCGCTTTATTAGTAAGGTTTTAGTCAATAATTTAAACATTATGCCATTACACAAAGTAGTCTATTTACAACCCAATACCAAACTGTATCTCTGGAAAATCTCCGAAGACTTCGACACGCTTTTTAGAGAAGTTCGGCTAAAAGATTCGTCATTAGCAAGACTAGAAGGAATGAAATCTGAAAGTCATCAAAAAGGATTTCTGGCAGTTCGAATGATTCTACAACATCTAGAATACACCGATTTCGATTTGCTTTACGACGAATTTGGCAAACCACATCTCAAGCCGCAAGGTTGTAGCATTAAAGATTTAGAATTATCAATTTCGCATTCACACGATTTTTCAGCAATTGTTATCAGCGAACAAAAAGTGGGATTAGACCTTGAGCAACTCAAAAACAAAATCCTAAAAATCGCACCACGTTTTATGGATATTTCGCACCTAGAAAATCTATCAACCGAAGAAAAAATTAAGAAAGCAACCGTAATTTGGGGAATAAAAGAAAGTATTTTCAAATTAAAAAACGAAGTCGGAATCAGTTTCTCCGATCATATTTCAGAAAACGCATTCACATTCGACGATAAAATCACAACTGCAACTTTGAAATTTAATAATAAAGAAGAAAAGTTTAAAATCCAATTTGATCAAGAAGAAGATTATATATTTGTCTGTGCCTTTGAAGACACAAAATAGATTTCTCTAACGGCTCCAATCTGTGTTCCCATAAAATGTCAATATACCAACAAATACTTACTTGCAAAACCAAAGGTGTAAAACTTCTAGCCATTCTATTAGATCCAGATAAGTTAGTTGTTGAAAATCTTTCGAATTTAATTCTAAAAATAAACCAATCGCCAGCTACACACATTTTCATTGGCGGAAGTTCCTTTGATGGAAATCATCTAGACGAATTAATCATTCAACTAAAAGCCCAAATCAATTTACCATTTTTATTATTTCCAGGAAATCCATCGCAAATTTCTAAAGACGCAGATGGAATTCTATTCCTAACTTTACTATCAGGCAGAAATCCAGATTATTTAATAGAACACCAAGTAAACGCGGTTCCAATAATTAAAAAAACCAATCTCGAAGTTATTTCGACAGGATACATTTTAATAGAAAGTGGTAACGAAACTGCCGTAGAACGAGTAAGCCAAACCAAACCACTAGACAGAAACAATCACGAATACGCTTTACAAACCGCACAAGCAGGCGAGTTTATTGGAAACAAATTAATTTATCTCGAAGCAGGAAGCGGTGCAAAACTTTCGGTTCCAATAGAAATGATTTCGTTAGTTTCGCAAAACATAAAAGTTCCATTAATTGTTGGTGGCGGCATTCGCTCTAAACAAGAAATAGAAAACGCCTACAATGCAGGAGCCGATTTAGTAGTAATCGGAACTGCATTTGAAAATGATGTAAATTTTTTCAATTCATAAATCAAAATTCAAAATTCATCAATTGTTAATCCAATGCTAGATTTTCTATTCGAACAATATAAAAACGCATCGACAACGCAAATTCTTTTAGAATCAATAGCTTTCGTATTCGGAATAGTTAGTGTAATCTGTGCAAAAAAAGAAAGCATTTGGGTATATCCAACTGGTTTAATATCTACTGTTATCACTGTTTATTTATTATATCAAGCAAAATATTTTGGCGACATGACCATGAATTTTTACTATTCTATAATGAGTATTTATGGCTGGTACAAATGGATGTCAAAATCCAATGAACCTGATTTGAAAATTACAAGAACAACAAACAAAGAAAAAATAATTGGCATCGGGTTATTTTTTCTAACATTGTTAATTACTTACTTAGTTTATGTTTTTTTCGATTATAAATTAGAATTTGTGAATTATATTGATATTTTTACATCAGGAATATTTTTTACAGGAATGTGGTACATGGCCTTGAAAAAAATCGAAAATTGGACGTTATGGATTATTGGTGATTGCATTGCTGTTCCATTATTTTGGTATAGAGGTTTAGGAATGTTATCGTTGCAATATTTAATTTTTACAATATTGGCTATTTTAGCTTATTTAGAATGGAAGAAAATCTTAAACAGTTACAGTCAGAAATAATAAAAATTGCTTTGTACGGACCAGAATCTACTGGGAAAACTACATTAGCAAATCAGCTTGCAGATGAATTCAAGACCATTTGGATTCCAGAGTTTGCGCGCGATTATTTACAAGATAAATGGAATTCCAAAGAAGAAATCTGTACTCAAGACGATTTACTTCCAATTGCTGTCGGACAAACAAAACTAGAAAATGAAGCACTACAAAATGCTACCAAATTTCTTTTTTGTGATACTAATTTGATGGTTACCAAAGTTTTTTCTGATCTGTATTACGATTCGTGCCATCCAATTCTTGAGGAAGCAGCAAAAAAACACCAATACGATTTATTTTTTCTAACAGATATTGATGTTCCTTGGGAAAAAGATGATTTGAGAGACAAAAAAGAAGATAGAGAAAACACTTTAGCCATTTTTGAAAAAGCACTAATCGATTATAAAAAGCCTTACATAAAATTATCTGGCAATAAAGAAGAGCGTTTAGAAAAAGCAAAAAAAATCATCAAAGATTTAGAAAAAGCCAAACAACTTGGTTTTAATTCTTACGATTTTATCGAAATTTATAATCGTAAAACTAATATCAAAACACTAGAAAGTCAGTTTGCTATTCTAAGAAATGGTTTGCCAAAAATACATTTAGAAAGAGCTGCAAGAATTAATGACGGAATTACAGCAATGTCAGCAGAAGAAGCTGTTTATCATGCCAATTATTTTGATGAAAAAAGCAAAAATTTAAAACTAAAAAAGTTCGTTCCAGCTTCGGGTGCAGCAAGCAGAATGTTTAAATTTTTAAGCGAATTCCTTAATGATTTCAAATACAATGGCGAAACCATAAACGCTTACATTAATAGAAAAGAAGACAAAGACCTGCCAGTATTTTTAGTTGCAAAAGAGAAGTTTTCTTTTTATAATGAAGTGTTAGAAGTGGCTAAAAACAGTTCTCCAGATTATAAAAAAAGTGGTAATGATGCAAAAAATTACGCCTTTATAAAAACAATGCTTTCTTCTAAACATTTTGATTTTGCCAATAAACCGAAAGGTGTTTTGCCTTTTCATAAATACGCTACGCATACAGCAACTGCAATAGAAGAACACTTAATTGAATGCGCGATCTATGCCGTTTCAAATAATAAATCCAATTTACATTTCACCGTTTCAGAAGAACATCAACGTAATTTTGAAGAAATAGTAGATCAAATTAAACCTAAAATTGAAAAGCAATTCAATTTAGAAATTAATGTAAAATACTCTTACCAAGATAAAGCTACAGACGTTGTAGCAGTTGACCTGAATGGAAATCCTTTTAGAGATGAAGACGATAAATTGGTTTTTCGTCCAGGCGGACATGGTGCATTAATTGCAAATTTGAATAATCTAAATGCCGATATCGTTTTTATAAAAAATATCGATAATGTAATTCAAAATCGTATTGAAACAGTGGCTTTGTATAAAAAAGCATTAGCCGGAATTTTAATTCAATTTCAAGAAACCATTTTTAATTATTTGAAATTATTGGATAATGAATCGGTTTCAAATGAAAATCTGAATGAAATTGTAACCTTTTTAGTGAACAAACTTAATATTTCTGTAACTGACGAATTTTCAAAATATACCAAAGAGAGTAAAGTTGATTACTTGCAAAATGTTTTAAATCGACCAATTCGTGTATGCGGAATGGTGAAAAATGAAGGCGAACCTGGTGGTGGTCCATTTTGGGTTAGAGATAAAAAAGGCAATGTTTCTCTTCAAATCATTGAGGCATCCCAAGTTGAATCTGATCAGCAAAAAACATTAGAAAGTGCCACACATTTTAATCCAGTTGACTTAGTTTGTGGAACCAAAAATTACCAAGGACAGAACTTTGATTTGACAAAATTTGTAGATAAAAATACTGGCTTTATAGTCGAGAAAAATAAAAACGGCAAAGCATTAGTAGCCTACGAACTTCCCGGACTTTGGAACGGAGCAATGGCTAAATGGCTCACCATTTTTGTTGAAGTTCCGTTAATAACGTTCAATCCAGTGAAAACAGTAAACGATTTATTAAAGCCAACGCATCAATCACCAGATTAAAATTCGATAGCAAAACAAAAATTATTTAGAAAAAAAACTTAGTGCCTTTGC
>NZ_DQDX01000149.1:22475-27857 GCF_003525665.1 Flavobacterium sp. | reverse complement strand
TATTATGTGAACATTACTTTGATAAAAAAATACAGCAAAAAAGACGGACTATCTGTAACTTATGATGACAAAATATTACTTCCTATTTCAAGAGAAAAGAAAGAGGAATTTGAAGAATTTATGCAAATAAATAACATTTTATAAATGCGTTTAAAAAAAATAGTATTCTTGAATCTAATTGTTTTGGGCAACTTTATTTTTGCTCAAAATACTAATGACTTAAAATCGAAACTTGATAATTACAAAAAAAGTGACACCACAAGATGTTATTTACTAGACCAAAATATTGAAGCGGAAAACGACCATAATATTTGGATAAAATACAATCAAGAATTAAAAAAAATAGCTCAAGAAAAAAGTAAGTCAGAAAGCAATCCTGTTTTAAAGAAAACTTATACTAAGTACTTAAGCATTGCTTTTAACAACGAAGGCGCATTTTATATTTATAACGAAGAGTTTGAAAAAGCAATTCAATTCTATAGAAAATCATTACAAATTACTACCAAAATAAATTACGATTACGGTAGCGCTTTAGCTCTTCAAAATATTGGAACTGCATTTGACTATTTAGGAAAATTAGACAGTACATTGGTTTATGTGCAAAGAGCCTATGTGTATGCAAAACGCTCAAAAAATCAATCCAACTTGGCTTATATCTTAACCGATTTAGGATTTGTACACAACAACTTAGGAAACAATGCTCTTGCCATAAAATACAATCTTGAAGCGTTACCATTATTCGAAAAAATGAATGATTTAGATGGTTTAGAACGCACCTATTTTGCATTAGGAAGAATTTTTGATAATCAAAACGATTACAAAACAAGTACTATGTATTATGAAAAATGCTTGCAAATTGATAAAAAAACCAAGAATAACGAACGTTTAATTTTAGTGTTAAATAGTTTAGCATCAGTAAATATTAAAAGAAAAGAATTAAATAGTGCTTTACAATTCAACAATCAAGCTTTTGAACTTGCATCAAAATTAAATAATGTTGACTCTATTGCTGTTTGCTATAAAATTTATGGAGAAATCTATTTTGAAAGACAAAATTTCTCTGAAGCAAATAATAACTATGTTAAAGCTTATGAAATATTTAAAAAACTAAACAGTGATGTTTATGTTTCAAAAATCGCAATCAAAATTGCAACATCCTCCTACAAATTAAACCAACTGGGCAAAGCCAAAGAATATGGTTTATTAGGTTATAATTTAGCAAAAAAAACCAATTACACTTCTGACGAAAAAGATGCAGCCGAGATTTTGAGTGATATTTATTCCAAACAAAACGATTATAAAAACGCTTTCAATTTCAAAAAAATTGCTGCTGATATTGGTGAAAAAATCTATTTTGATGAGAGTAAAGACATTGCCTTAAAAGCCACTTACCAGTACGAAACCGAAAAAAAGGAAGCCAAAATCAAAGAACTAAATCAAAAAAAGAAAATAGCCGAACTGCAATCCAACAAGAAAACCATTCTCATTAATAGTTTCATTATTTCCTTTTTAGCTTTAGCCATTTTAGCCTATTTCTTATTCTTTAGATTTAAAGAAAAAAAGAAAAACGAACTACTAGAAACCAAACTTGCTGAAGCCGAAAAACTCCTTGAAGCCGAAAAGAAAGCCACAGACAGCGAACTCAAAGCTTTGAAAAGTCAAATGAATCCGCATTTTATTTTTAATGCGCTAAACAGTATTCAAGAACAATTTATGTATGGAGACAAACTGAAAGGCAACGAACAATTGAGCAATTTCACTTATTTAACGCGTCAAATTTTAGAAGTTTCGGGCAAAAAACAAATCACAATTGCAACCGAAATTGATATTCTAACAAAATATCTCGATTTAGAAAAAATGCGCTTCGCAAAAGATTTTGAATACACAATTTCAACTTCCAACATAATTGATGAAGATTATCATAAACTACCGCCAATGTTACTGCAACCTTTTATAGAAAACAGTATCAAACACGGATTGATGCACAAAAACGGTTTGAAAACAATTAGCATAGATTTTGACTTAGATGAAAATGAAGAATACATCGTTTGCACCATCATCGACAACGGAATTGGAAGAACAAAATCAGCCGAAATCAAAGCTAAAAATCAAAGTAAACATCGATCGTTTTCAACAGAATCAATTGCACAGCGATTAGAATTACTAAACGAAAACCATTCTATTAAGCAATTAATTACCTATTCCGATGAATTAGAAAACGATGAAATTGTTGGAACAAAAGTTGTTGTTAATATTCCTTTAGGATAATTACAAACAAACTACATTGTAAACATTCAATCCCAATATTACAATTGTTACAATTGCTAACAACATCATTTTCAAATTAATTTTCTTTATTAGTACTGACATAATTTCTATTTTTTCTGTAAAAGAAAGATTTTGCAAACAATGTCTTTTAATAAAATTTACGAAAGCCAAAATTTACTTCACGAAATGAGGATTTGTTTATTATTTTTACACTCTAATTATAATAAAATGTCACAAAAACGCCTTTACCTTCTAGACGCATACGCACTAATATTTCGCGGTTATTTTGCCTTTATAAAAAACCCAAGAATCAATTCTAAAGGAATGGATACTTCGGCCATTATGGGATTTATGAATGCCTTGATGGACGTTATCAAACGTGAAAAACCCGACCATTTAGCCGTAGCATTTGACAAAGGCGGAAGTACGTATCGTTACGAAATGTACCAAGAATACAAAGCACATCGTGACGAAACTCCAGAAGCTATTAAAATTGCTGTTCCTTATATTCAAGAACTATTGAAAGCGATGCATATTCCAATTATTGAAGTGGCAGGTTTTGAAGCTGATGATTTGATTGGAACACTGGCAAAACAGGCAGAAAAAGAAGATTACAAAGTTTTCATGGTAACGCCAGATAAAGATTTTGCACAATTGGTTTCCGAAAATATTTTCATGTACAAACCTGCGCGAATGGGCAACGACATCGAAATTTGGGGAATTCCAGAAGTCTTAGAAAAATTTGAAATCGAACGACCAGAACAAGTAATCGATTTCTTAGGAATGATGGGCGATGCAGCCGATAATATTCCAGGATTACCTGGCGTTGGAGAAAAAACCGCTAAGAAATTCTTGAAAGAATATGGTTCGATGGAAAATCTTTTAGCAAACACACATCAACTAAAAGGTGCGATTAAAGATAAAATTGAAGCTAATGCTGAGTTGGGATTATTGTCTAAAAAATTAGCCACAATCCTACTCGATTGCCCTGTAGAATTTAATGCTGAAGATTTTGAACTTTCAAAACCTGATGTTGAAAAAACAGACGCGTTGTTCAATGAATTGGAATTCCGTCAAATGAAAGCACAGTTTGATAAATATTTCGGAACTGGAAAAGAGTACGACGAAATTGACACTAATGGAAATGGAACTTCAAGTGATACTCCACAAGCGACGAAAAAAGCTCCAGCAAAAAAAACTAATGAAGATCAATTTGATTTATTCGGATTTTCTGATGAAGAAAGTGATGATGCAAAACCAAATTCGTTCTATGCAACTTTAGAAACTACCAATCATAATTACACGATTATTCAAGGTGAATTAGGTATAAAATTGTTTTTACAAAATTTACTCAATCAAACTTCGGTATGTTTTGACACCGAAACTACAGGAATTGATGCCTTGAATGCTGAACTAGTTGGAATGTCATTTTCTTGGCAAAAAGGCGAGGCATTTTACGTTCCGTTTCCAGAAAATCAAGATGAAGCACAAATATTGGTTGATAAGTTCAAGCCGTTTTTTGAAAATGAAAACATCGAAAAAATTGGTCAGAATATAAAATATGATTTGAAAATTCTTTCTAATTATGGAGTTCAAATCAAAGGAAAATTATTCGATACGATGATTGCGCATTATTTGATCAATCCTGATATGCGTCACAATATGGATGTTTTATCGGAAACTTATTTGAAATATTCTCCAAAATCAATTGAAGATTTAATTGGTAAAAAAGGTAAGAATCAAAAATCGATGCGAGATGTTTCTTTAGAAGAAATCAAAGAGTACGCTGCCGAAGATGCTGATGTAACTTATCAATTAAAACAAAATTTCAGTCCGATTCTAGACAAAGCCGAAACCAAAAAGTTATTTGACGAAATTGAAATTCCGTTAATTCCTGTTTTGGCTGCAATGGAATTGGAAGGCATCAATCTTGACGTTCCTTTCTTGAAAGAAATGTCGATGGAAATGGCAAAAGAAAGTTCTGAATTGGAACAAAAAATATATGAAACCGCTGGTGAAAAATTCAATTTGGCTTCACCGAAACAATTGGGTGACGTTTTATTTGACAAAATGAAAATTGGCGGAGCAAAACAAAAGAAAACCAAAACCGGTCAATACGCTACTGGAGAGGAAATTTTAAGTTATTTGGCGAATGACAATCCAATTGTGAAAGATATTTTGGACTGGCGTCAAATGGTAAAATTGCAAAGTACTTATATTGATGCTTTACCAAATCAAGTTGATAAAAAAACTGGTCGCGTTCACACCGATTACATGCAAACGGTCGCAGCAACTGGTCGTTTGAGTTCGAATAATCCTAACTTACAAAATATTCCAATTCGTACAGAAAGAGGACGATTAATTAGAAAAGCATTTATCGCTCGTGATGAAAATTACACCTTATTATCTGCCGATTATTCGCAAATAGAACTTCGAATTATCGCAGCACTTTCTGGTGAAGAAAACATGATTAAAGCATTTCAAAACAATGAAGATATTCACAGAAGTACGGCTGCAAAAGTGTTCAATGTTCCTTTGGAAGAAGTTACAAAAGAACAGCGTAGCAATGCCAAAACCGTGAACTTCGGAATTATATATGGTGTTTCAGCTTTCGGACTTTCTAATCAAACATCGCTTTCGCGTAAAGAAAGTGCTGAGTTGATTGATGCGTATTATGCAACCTATCCAAAACTGAAATCGTATATGAGCAATCAAGTAGATTTTGCAAGAGAAAATGGCTATGTGCAAACGGTTTTAGGAAGAAGACGTTATTTAAAAGATATTAATTCGGCCAACATGATGGTAAAAAGTGGCGCTGAACGAAATGCAGTAAATGCACCAATTCAAGGTTCAGCAGCTGATATTATCAAAATTGCGATGATTAATATTCATAAGAAATTAACTTCTGAGAATTGGAAATCAAAGATGTTATTGCAAGTGCACGATGAACTTGTATTTGATGTTCACAACTCAGAATTAGAAAAAATCACACCAATGATTAAACACGAAATGGAAAACGCCTTCAAAATGGATGTTCCGCTGGATGTTGAGATTGGTGTTGGGGAAAATTGGCTTGAGGCACATTAGAAAGTTTCGGGTTTCGGGTTGCGAGTT
>NZ_DQDX01000149.1:13539-22234 GCF_003525665.1 Flavobacterium sp. | reverse complement strand
TTCAGATTTCAGGTTTCAGGTTTCAGAAAAGTAACTCACACAAAGTTGTCATTCCGTAGGAATCGCATTAGTTAATTATATGAAGTATTTTATCTTTTTTATAAAATTCGTCTTTATCTTTTTAATCTCAATTTTTATAATGGGAGCAATAATATTCAATATCGATGAAAATATTGGAATTAATAAAACGGTTGGTTGGGCTTGGGATCTAAAAAGTTTTATAATTCCGCTTTCGATAATTTATTTTTCAACTTACTTGACTTTGTACCTTTTAAAAATAAAACCAAATTTAATTATTTCAATCTTAAGCATAGTGTTACTTGTGGTTTGTTTCAAATTTTATAATTTAATTTTCATATTATTTATATCAAGCATACTCCTATTTTTATCAAATTGTATTTATTCAATTTATTTGAAATTTAAAAAGGAATGATTACTGAACAAGAAATAATCAATTTCATTGAAAAAGAATTTTGGAAATCAAAACTTATTTCTGACTCTGATGTTTTTTCAGTAGTTGGAATTGACGGTGATGATTGTGATGAGTTTCTACAAAAATATTCTGAAAAATATTCTGTTAACATGAACGATTTTCTATGGTATTTTCATTATCAAGACGAAGCTAGTTTAACATCGTTTAACATTGGTGGTTCGTTATTTAAAAGCCCCAATCAAAGCGTAACAATGATTCCAATTACACCAAAAATGTTAACCGAATTTGCAAATTCAAAAAAATGGAGCGTTGATTATCCCGAACATAATTTGCCTAAATACCGATATGATATTATCATAAGTTGGTCTTTTATTTTTTTATTAATTATTCTAATAACCATCATTATTTTTTTACAATAGCTTAAATTTTAATTTTACATATCTTTGCCGAAATTCATTTGAATGTCCAAACTCTCACTTTCCAAAAAATCAATTCAAGTTATTAAGTCTATAACCAACAGTACGTATCTCGATTTTATTGGTTTGGCAATTGTAATTACTGCTTCGATTGTTTTAGGATATCACAACACCGAATATAAATTTTCTTTTCAAGGCAAAAACTATGTTTTCTTTTTGGGCTATGTTTCCATTGTCAATACTGGATTGTCGATGATTGGAAATCGATTGGTTACAAAAAGGAATAACATTGGAAACTTTCTAGCAACTTGCAACACTTTCTTAAGTGGTTCCATTGATTATTTACTTGGAAATGTTGGTGCAATTTTAACTTATCCAGTAACTTTTATTGGAAATTTTTTAGTTTTTAGAGCTTGGAAAAAAAGCACCGTTTTACGTTCGATAGATTTTATTTTTTATCGAAATTTAATTCTCGGATTTGCCTTTTCGTTGGTTCTAAATTACATCGCTTTCAAATATCTTTCAGATAAACCTATCGATTGGAGATTGTTCTTCGCAATCGCAATTCCAGCAGGATTAACCTTTGGCGGAACATTCAATACCGCAAGAATGTATCCAGACAATTGGTTTATGTGGCAGATTTATAATTTAACAAAGCTCATTCAAAATTTGCTACAAATGAATATTGCAAATTGTGCTAAATATATTTTCTACTTTTTCAACGCCATTATCGGATACATTACTTGGGATGATGATAAGAAAATCGAATCCAATTCTAAATAAATTTTACAACAAAAATCGATAAGTAGCTTTTATCAAAAAGATGTTTTCGGGTTTTCTTCCTAGTATTTGCGAATCTAAACTTCTAAACAAATCATCTTTCGGATTTCCTAAACCTGTTGTTCCTTGCGACCAAACTAAGAAAACTTCAGAACCCGGAATATATTCCCAACGCAAAACCAAATTAGAACGAAATTGAACGTAGGTAAAATCAGGATTTCTAATGCTGTAATCGGTTGAGCCATTTGCATCTTCATCTACATCATATTGATCGTTTGTAGTGTCAAATGCAATTTGATTGGAATTAAAAACCTCAATTCTATCTCCATAATATTTAGCAACAGGATTGGTTACTCTATTAAAATCTTTATATTTTCCGCGAGAAATAAATGGTTCGCCATAATATTGGATTGTCAAATTAGGGTTGATACAATAATCCATTCGAATCGCAGCACTTAAAGTTCTTTGATCGATATCGGCCATAATATATCGTGGCGTTGCTCCAAAATTAGTTTGGGCAACATATTGCGTTTTACTTTTATTGATAGTATAATTTGGATACATAGAAATAGTAAACGCGTTGATTGGTTGATAAGCAAAACCCGTAGAAAATTCGGTGTACGAAAACGAATTATCTTTTCCTTGAGAAACCACTAAACCAGCGTCAAATCTAATTTTCTTTCTAGAATCGGTAGAAACATTGAAGCTATTTATCACTTCTTCAGAATATCTAAATCGTGGTCCACCTTGTAAAACCGTATTGGTGAAAATCTTCGGTTTGTGAATCAGTTGATAATTCAAATACCAATTGTTCTTCAGATTGACATTCGAGCTTAATGAATTTTGAGTTCGGTTGTGATTTCCATCAAAATCGTAAGTTGTAAATTGCTCAAAACGCGCGTTGATTTTTCTAAAATAACCAACTGGTTTCAAGGTTTGATACGTTAGAATTCCTATCTGTTTAATATCATCCGCTTGACGTAAAAAACCAATATCGTTCAGTTCCAATTCTGGTGAACGCCATGAGAAAAATCCGTAATAACGCCAGTTTCCAACGCTATTTTTTCCTATTTCTAATTTTCCTCCGGTTCCAGTTAGCGAAGTTCGGTTTTCATCCACTTCAACATGACCAGCATCAACTCGTTGAAATAAATGCGTTAATTCACGTTGCGTTATGGCAATTGCTTCCTTGCTTCCGTTAACCTGACTTGCAACTACATTTCCTAGAATATAGTATTTTCTGTTTTTCCAATTGTGCATAAAATCGAAACCTGCTGTATAAGCCGATTTTCTCAAATAATTCAATTGGTCGCCTTGCAAATTTCTGTTTGTTGCAGTAAAAATTCCTCCAAAATAACTGTTTCTGTTATTGAAATCTTTTTGTGCTCGACCAACAATGTAATTCGTTAGTAGTTCAACCAATGCTTCTCTTCTACCCGTTCCGTCATCAATTTTGGCCAATTCTTTATCAGTTACACTTTCTAAAACACCAATTGACCAACCATTTTTAGTTTTTCCGCTAAACTTTGCTGCACCAAGAATTGTACTGTTAGTAGGAATATCAACATTTTCGCCACCAGAAGTTGTTGGATAACCTTGCGGACTTCTGCCAATTCGTCGAGAATAAAATAAATTATCCTGTCCATCGGCAAATTGGTAATTAAAAATGTTCTTGTTTTCTACAAAAAACGGTCGTCGTTCTTGAAAAAATATCTGAAAACCATCGAGTGCAATCGCTCCTGGATCAGCATCAACCTGACCAAAATCGGGATTGATGGTTAAGTCTAAAGTCAAGTCGTTGGTGATTCCAATTTTCGCATCCAAACCTCCAGTAATTTTAGCATCGCTTCCATCTCTAAACGGATTTCCTTCTTCTTTTGGATATGTATCGAGTTGCGTAACAACAAACGGTTGAATTTCTAATTGTTTTTGTGGCTGAATATCAACCAAACCGCGAAGTTCACCAAATTCACTAACCCAACCTGGCGCATCACGTTTTACACGTTGCCAAACCGATCGTTCTTCGGCACGGAAATACCTTCTGGAAGATTGTAAACCCCAAACTTGTTCTTTACTCGCTCCAAATTTTAATTGACTAAACGGAATTTTCAATTCGGCAGTCCATCCTTCTTCATCGACATTGGTTTTTACATACCAAATTGGATTCCAACTTCCATCCCAATTGTTTCCATTGTCTGATATAAATTCGTCGCCTTTCACACCAGATGCTGATATTGTAAACGAAAAACCAGTTCGTTTATCGTTATAACTATCAATATTAACTTCAACCCAATCGCCTTCAAATCCGTCGCGACGAGACAATCGTTTTATGATGCCTTTTGGATCTTTGTCGTAACATTTGAAAGCAAAGTACAAGAAGTTTTTATCGTAAACAATTTTGAATTTGGTTTGTTCTGTTGGCGGTGTATTTTCGTCGGGTTCATTTTCGATGTAGTCGGATGTCCAGTCTACGATATCCCAACTTTTATCGTTAAGAATTCCGTCAATTGTTGGTGCTTCGGTTTGATTTAAAAATTGAGTAGTATACACTCGTTTTTCTACTGTAGAATTCTCTTGAGCTAGAATCGGGACAAATAAGGATGAGAAAAACAGTATGATTACTGTGATTGATGATTTCATGATTGATTGATGATTGATGATTGATGATTGATGATTGAAATAATAGACACCCATTTTCACCAATTGTTACACTTTCAAAACACAAAATAAAAAATTTAACTTTCGAGCATAAAAAAACCATCACGTTTTGCGATGGTTTTTTACTAAACTTTAAATTATTTTATAACTTCCTAGTCGATTCTCGTTGACGTAGTTCCGTTTTTACAATGGTAGTTTTATGATTGTACACTTCTTCTTTACTCTCTAGTTTATCTATCAGCATTTTGGTTGCTACTTCACCAATTTCTGGTCCATGTTGACTAACTGTAGACAAGCTTGGCGTATATCTTCTTGACCAAACTCCATCTGCAAAACCTATAACAGAAAGTTCTTCAGGAATTTTTAGTCCTTTTTTAATTCCCATTTTCATTGCCATTACAGAGGCATGTTCATCAAGAGCAAACACTGCATCCACTTTATTTTTTTCGAAAAAGCCTACTAATTTCGCGTCAAAATCTTCTACGGTTTCGGCAAGAACGATTAATTTTTCATCTACTTTAATTCCAGCTGATTCTAATGCTTTTTTGTAGCCTTCAGTTCTTAATTTTCCTACACTCAAATTATCAATTGACGAAAATAAAGCAATCTTTTTACAACCAGTTTTAATCAAATGTTCTGTAGCATTCACAGCAGAATCCAAATCGTCAACAATTACTTTATCGCAATTTACCTCGTCAGCGATTCTATCGAACATCACTATTGGCGTTCCTTCATTAATAATCGATTTAAAATGATCAAACTTTTGAAACTTTTGAGCTTCTTCCGATATTGATAATATAAAACCATCAATTGTCCCATTACTCAACATTTCTAGCGCACTAATTTCTTTTTCTAACGATTCATTAGAAATACACGTAATTACTTTGTAACCTTTTTCATCGGCAACTTTTTCAATTCCGGTAAAAACCTTAGCAAAAAACTGATTTAATATATTTGGAATAATCACACCAATCGTCTTTGTAGAACGGTTTTTCAAGTTCAATCCAATAACGTTGGGTTTATAATTTTTCAGCTTCGCATATTCCTGCACACGAATTTTAGTTGGCTCACTAATCTCCGGACTGTCATTCAGTGCTTTAGAAACGGTTGAAACAGAAACTCCAAGTTCCTTTGCTATTTGCTTTAATGTGGCTTTCGATTTCATTTTACATATATATAAGGTGTAAATTTATGAAAATTATGGATAGTAGCGAATGGTTTGCGCATTTTTGTAATCCATTTTCCTGCTTTCCTCCCAAAACTTTGCAAAAAAGCAAAGGTTTTTCCTTCCAATCAGGGCTATTTAGCCGTCAATTTGGATACTATAAATCGTTATAATTCAAAATAATAATTAAAAATTGAAATCCTTTTTGCATATATAATAAATAATTGTACTTTTGCACTCCCTTAATTGGGAATGGAATGTTTAATTAAAATAATATTATGGACGCATTAAGCTACAAAACAGTTTCTGCCAACAAAGCCACAGCTGAAAAACAGTGGATTGTTGTAGACGCTGAAGGTCATAACTTAGGTCGTTTTGCTTCAAAAGTCGCGATGCTTTTAAGAGGTAAATACAAGCCAAGTTACTCACCGCACGTTGACTGTGGAGATAACGTAATTGTTATCAACGCAGAGAAAATTAACCTTACAGGTAACAAGTTGGATGACAAAACGTACATCAGACACACAGGTTATCCAGGAGGACAAAGAAGTTTAACTGCTAAAGTTATGCAACAAAAAAACCCTGCATTATTAGTAGAAAAAGCTGTAAAAGGAATGTTACCTAAAAACAAATTAGGATCACAATTATTCCGCAACTTAGATGTAAATGTTGGTACTGAGCACAAACATGGCGCTCAACAACCAAAAACCGTTAACCTTAACGACTTAAAGTAATGGGAGTTATTCACAAAATCGGTAGAAGAAAATGTGCTGTTGCACGTGTTTATGTTACTGAAGGTACAGGAAAAATCACTGTAAACAAAAAAGAATTTGCAACTTACTTCCCAACTGCTACTTTACAGTACAAAGTATTACAACCAATGTCTATGACAGAAAATGTAACTAACTTTGACGTAAAAGTAAATGTATATGGTGGTGGTTCAACAGGACAAGCAGAAGCTGTAAGAATGGCATTAGCACGCGTAATGTGTGAAGTTGATGCAGAAAACAGAGCTATCCTTAAACCAGAAGGATTACTTACAAGAGATCCAAGAATGGTAGAACGTAAAAAATTCGGTCAGAAAAAAGCGAGAAAGAGATTCCAATTCTCGAAACGTTAATATTCGATATTTATCAGAATATTTTTTCAGATACATTTTTACAATTAAAATAGAATTTAAAACAAAGTTGTCGATATTCCTTGTAAAAAGGGAATTAGTTTAGCATCTAAATTTTCAAGACATATCGAAAGTGACTACTTGAAAATTGCTAATCACGGAACGTAAACTATTACACAATGGCAAACAAAATTGACGTTAAAGAATTATTAGAAGCAGGTGTACACTTTGGACACATGACTCGTAAATGGGATCCAAACATGGCTCCTTACATTTATATGGAACGTAATGGTATTCACATCATTAACCTATATAAAACTGCTGCAAAAATTGAAGAAGCTAACGAAGCTATGAAAAAAATTGCAGCATCTGGTAGAAAAATACTTTTCGTAGCTACCAAAAAACAAGCTAAAGACATCGTTGCTGAAAAAGCAGCTGCATGTAACATGCCATACATCACAGAAAGATGGCCTGGTGGTATGTTAACAAACTTCGTTACTATCCGTAAAGCTGTTAAAAAAATGGCTACTATTGATAGAATGAAAAAAGACGGTACTTTCATGACGCTTTCTAAAAAAGAAAGACTTCAAGTAGATCGTTTACGTGCAAAATTAGACAAGAACTTAGGTTCTATCGCTGATATGTCAAGATTACCTGCTGCATTATTCGTAGTAGATATCAAAGCTGAACACATCGCAATAAAAGAAGCACAAAAATTAAACATTCCAGTTTTTGCAATGGTTGATACAAACTCTGACCCACGTGAGGTAGATTATGTAATTCCATCAAATGATGATGCTTCTAAATCAATCGATAAAATTTTATCATTAGTAACAGACGCTGTAAAAGACGGATTAGCTAACAGAACTTCTGAAAAAGAAGGTGATGAAGCTACAGAAGTTGAAGCAGTAGAAGCTGTTGCTGCTCCAGAAGTTGCTGCTGTTGTTGAAACTCCTGCTACAGAAGTTGAAGCTACAGAAGAAACTAAATCTGAAGAATAAATAAAATAAATTCCAATTTTATAAATTCCAAATTCCAAAAAAAATCGGTAACTCAATGTTGATGATTTTTTAAAATTGGAATTTGGAATTTAAAAATTGGAATTTTTACTTTTAAATTTTTAATCTTAAAATAAAAAACAAAATGGCAACAATTACTGCTGCAGACGTAAATAAATTAAGAACAATCACAGGTGCAGGAATGATGGACTGCAAAAAAGCTTTAGTAGAAGCTGACGGAGATTTTGATTTAGCAATTGAAAACCTTAGAAAAAAAGGTCAAAAAGTTGCTGCTAACAGATCTGACAGAGAATCTACAGAAGGTGCAGCTATTGCAGTTGTAAACGCTGACAAAACATCTGGTGTTGTTATCACATTAAATTGCGAAACTGACTTCGTTGGAAAAAATGAAGGTTTCGTAAAATTAGCTACAGATTTAGCTAACCAAGCATTAAACTTTGATACTAAAGAAGAATTCTTAGCGTCAGATTTTAACGGAATCACTGTTGCTGATAAATTAATTGAGCAAACTGGTGTAATTGGTGAGAAAATTGAAGTTGCTTCTTTTGAGAGATTATCTGGAACTTTCGTTGGATCTTACATTCACGCTGGTAACAAAATCGCTACTTTAGTTGCTCTTTCTGCTAACGTTGAAGGTGCTGAAGAAGCTTCAAGAAACGTTGCAATGCAAGCTGCTGCAATGAACCCAATTGCTCTTAACGAGGAAGGTGTTGATGCTGCAATCATTGAAAAAGAAATTGAAATCGCTAAAGATCAATTACGTGCCGAAGGAAAACCAGAAGCTATGTTGGAAAACATTTCTAAAGGTAAAATTCAACGTTTCTACAAAGACAACACTTTAGTAAACCAAGATTACATTAAAGATGGTTCTATGAGCGTTGCTAACTACATTAAATCTGTTGATGCTAATTTAGTTGTAACAGGATTTAAAAGAGTTGCTTTAGGATAATTAATATCAGATTTTAGATATTAAATTTTAGATATAAACCTCGGTTCTTAATTGAATCGAGGTTTTTTTTTATCTTGATTTTTACAAAAGACGTTTACTATCTAGCCCTGATACTGAAATTTGTTTGAGCTCTCCCGATTTTTATCGGGAAGCGAGTT
>NZ_DQDX01000149.1:12593-13444 GCF_003525665.1 Flavobacterium sp. | reverse complement strand
GATTTTTATCGGGAAGCGAGTTTCAGTAGCAGGAAAATGGACTACAAAAAAAGACCAAGCCATTCGCTCCTAATTTAAAAAAAACATATCTTTGATACATTAGGTAAATTAGAGCAAATGTTTCAAAGAAGAAAAGATATTGTTTATGTGATTCTTGCCGGAATTTTTATAACCAATGCCATTGTAGCCGAACTTACTGGCGGAAAATTGATTGATGTTTTTGGAGTTCCGATGAGTATTGGGATTTTGCCTTGGCCAATTGTTTTTATTACAACCGATTTAATCAACGAATATTTTGGTGAGAAAGGTGTTAAAAAACTTTCGCTAATTACTGCTGGATTGATTGCTTACACCTTTATCATTTTGTTTTTCGCAATAAAAATTCCGTCTACAGGAATTAGTTCGGTTTCTACTGAGCAATTTACGGCGGTTTTTGGTCAAAGTCAGTTGATAATTATTGGAAGTATTGCTGCTTTTTTGGTTTCGCAATTGATAGATGTTTCTATTTTTCATTTTGTAAAAAATAGAACTGGAAACAAAATGATTTGGCTTAGAAGTACTGGTTCTACAGTGATTTCACAATTATTTGATAGTTTTATCGTTCTAGGAATAGCGTTTTATTTACCTGGAATTATGGATGCTAAAACCTATCTTATTTCGGGTTTTACTGGATATTCTGTGAAGTTGGTTATTGCTGTTTTAATGACGCCAATGATTTATCTTGGACATTATCTAATAGAAAAATATTTAAAAAATGAAAGTGTTCAAAAAAATGGTTAATTTTACTTTATGATTACCAAAAGTCAACAAAATATTATCATTGAAACATTAAAACCATTTCATCCTAAACG
>NZ_DQDX01000149.1:4416-12488 GCF_003525665.1 Flavobacterium sp. | reverse complement strand
GGTTTGTTTGGTTCGGTTGCTCGAAATGAAGAAACTCCGTCGAGCGATATTGATATTTTATTTTTATTGAAAAACCCAATTGGCTTATTTACACTTTCTGATTTGCAATTTGAATTGGAACAAAAACTTCAAAAAAAGGTAGATTTAGTTTCTGAAAACGGATTAAATAAATTTATAAAAGAGCGCGTTTTAAATGAGGTAAAATATATTTATGAAGAATAATACCAAAATTTTTCTTTTGCATATTTTAGAATCTATTGAAAAATTGGAAGAGATAACTGCAACTACTTCTAAAAATCAATTTCTAGAAAACTGGATTATTCAAGATGCAATTCTTAAAAATTTCATTGTAATTGGTGAAGCTGTTGCCAATATTGACGAAGAAATTAAACAAAAATATTCTTCCGTAAATTGGCGTGGTGCAAAATCGATGCGCAATTTTATTGTTCACGAATATTTTTCTGTTGACTTAAATTTTGTATGGGAAACTATTTTAGAAACCATTCCAAGTTTCAAAAAAGACCTGTCAACAATCATTAAAGATTTTGATTAAAATGGACGCTAAACTACGTTGTGCTTGGTGCGAAAAAGATGATTTGTACAGAGATTATCATGATAATGAATGGGGAAAACCAGTTTATGACGACGACAAATTGTTTGAATTTCTAATTTTAGAAACCTTTCAAGCAGGATTGAGTTGGTATACTATTTTGAAAAAAAGAGAAAATTTCAGAACTGCATTTGATAATTTCGATTACAAAAAAGTGGCTCAATATGACGAAGAAAAAGTGCAAGAATTACTTCAAGATGCCGGAATTATTAGAAACAAATTGAAAGTAAGAGGAACCATTTCTAATGCAATTGCGTTTATGGAAGTGCAAAAAGAATTTGGCAGTTTCTCTAAATACATTTGGAATTTCACAGACGGAAAACCATTAGAAAACAATAGAAAATCGTTAAGAGAAGTTCCATCAACAACACCACTTTCGGATGCAATAAGTAAAGACTTAAAAAAACGCGGATTCAAATTTGTAGGTTCAACGGTTGTTTATGCACACATGCAAGCTACAGGAATGGTTAACGATCATTTGGTTGATTGTTGGACACAGCTGTGATAAATTAAAACAAAATCAACATTTATTATTCTGCAAATTCACTACCTTTAGTACAAACTAAGAAACCATGTTTCGTCATAAAGGCAATCGAAGAACTTTCACACACAACTTACGATTAGCATCTACATTATCGTTTATTGCAGGAATAGTGAATATTGCTGGAGTTTTATCTGTTGCAACATTAACCACAAATGTTACAGGTCATTTTGCTTTTTTTGCCGAGGAAATTGTGCTCAAAAATTATTCTAAAGCCATCACAATTCTAATTTATATTTTCTTTTTTCTATTTGGAGCATTTACATCCAATTTTCTCGTGGAAATTGCGTCCTTAAAAAAACCAAGAATTGCGCACGCTTTTCCAATGATTTTAGAAGTTTTTATTCTAGTATTTGTTGGAGTTTCACAAGATTTCAATCCGAATTATATTGCTTATTTACTATTGTTTGCCATGGGATTGCAAAATGCTTTGGTGACCAATATTTCACAATCGGTAGTGAGAACAACGCATTTAACTGGATTATTTACCGATTTAGGAATCGAACTTTCGCAACTGTTTTTCTACAAAAAGGAAGTAGAATTAAAACGGTTGTCACGCAACATTTCATTACGTTTATCAATCATCATTTTTTTCTTTATAGGATGTGTTTTGGGCGGATTATTATACGAAACTTACAAGTTAAAAATTCTTCTTCTTGGAGCTACAACCTTATTAATTGCACTCTTTTTCGACAATATTGTAGTGTATTATCACCTGACCAAAAGAAAAATAAAGTCCAATTTACATTAATTACTCCGATTTTAAAATCCGAATAAAAGCACTTCTGGAAATTTCAAAGGCTCCTAATTTTTCTAAATGATCGTTGTGAATTTGACAATCTAGCAATTTGTAATTTCGAATTTTTAAGTATTCAACCAATTTTACAAAAGCCACTTTACTCGCATTAGGAACTTTAGAAAACATACTTTCTCCACAAAAAACATGTCCTAAATCAATACCATACAATCCACCAACGAGTTCGTTATTTTGCCAAACTTCAAACGAGATTGCTTTTCCTAATTGATGTAATTCGGTGTACGATTTGATAATATCATCTGTAATCCAAGTGCCATCTTGACCTTTGCGTTCCATCTTTTGGCAATTTTCAATAACAGATTTGAAATCTTTGTTGATCGTAACTTCAAAAATGTTCCTGTTTAAAATATTTCGCATGCTTTTAGAAACTTTGTAATCATGCGGATACACAACCATGCGTTCACTTGGCGACCACCAAAGTATAGGTTCTTCGGCATCAAACCACGGAAAAATTCCATTTCTGTATGCTAACATCAATCGCTCTACAGATAAATCGCCACCAACAGCAAGAATACCTTCATACGAAGCTTCTTCTACTGGAGGAAAATAAAGTTCTTTGGATAGGAAGTACATTTTTTAGAAAATAGAAAATAGAGAATAGAACATAGAGATTGACCTTAAAAATAAATGCCATTCTAAATATTTAACCAAAGTTATACATCTAGAATGACAGTCTATTTTCTATACTCTATATTCTTTACTCTTAATTAAAAAGGTAAATCGTCGTGTTCTTCTTCTTTAAAGTTGGTTGCTGGAGCAAATGCTTCTGCTGCTGGCATTGGAGGCATTTGTTGCGCTGCTGGAGCTTCTGCTTGCAGTTTTTCAATTCTCCATCCTTTAATCGAATTAAAATATTTAGTTTCTCCTTGTGGATTCACCCATTCTCTTCCGCCTAAATTAATTGAAACTTTTACAGCATCACCAACTGATACATTATTTAATAAATCGCTTTTATCTTGAACGAATTCAATCATGATACTCTGCGGATATTGCTCATCTGTAGTTACAACTAACTCTCTTTTTTTAAACGTTGGGCTTACTTGTTGTTCAGCACCAACTACTTTTACTTTTCCTGAAACTTCCATAATAATTCTAAATTTATTGTTTTGCTAAAAGCACCTTCCAAGCGGTTAGCACCTCATTTTTATCTAAATATTCCTTGGCCAATTGGTGTTTTTTTACTTCATCATCAGCACTCAAAACACCTTTCACGCCAAAATTCTGTTTTACAAATATAGTAATTTCTTCTTCGGTTGGCAATGCTTCAACATTTCCTAATTTGCCCAAATCATTCCCATTAAAAACAGCACTTTCTTTCACAAATTCTGGAATAGAATCTACTCCTATCCCTAAAGTTGCCAATGGTTTTTCTACTTCAAACAGTCCTTCTTTTGCTCTAGAATACCAATTCGCACCCAATCTCGAAACCAAATCAATTTTTACTGGATCAATCATTCCATCCTCATCTAGAATTTCTTCATTGATGTGCATTTTTAAAACCTCACAAATAATCAAATTTCCTGCGCCACCTTCAGTTCCAAGCGGAATGATCTCATTTACTTTACACTCAAATTGCACCGGACTTTCAGCCACGCGATACGGTTTCACCAACTCAGACGGAATTGGCGTCAAACCCGATTTTAAAAACTCATTCACGCCATCAGGATATTCCGTACTCGACAACGACATTTGTTGCACAATCTCAAAATTCACCATATTAATTACAACCTGGCGCGTTTCTTCACAATTAATCAACGTATGTTTTACCGTATTATTTCTAACGCGTCGCGCTGGCGAAAAAACCAAAATTGGCGGATTCGAACTAAAAATATTAAAGAAACTAAACGGCGATAAATTGGGCTTTCCGTTTTTATCCATCGTGCTAGCAAACGCAATTGGTCGCGGCGCAATCGCACTTTGCAAATAACCTTGTAATTTTACCGGTGAAACTTCTTTTGGATCAATCGTGAGCATAAAAGTGTATTTTGCACAAAGATAATTTTTTTGAGCGAATGGTCAGTGAATTTTTGTTAACCATTTTCCTGCTGCCTTTCCAAAATCCCGATAAAAAATCGGGAGTTTTTCCCTTGCATCAGGGCTAAAGAGCAATCCATTCTTGCATAATCACGTTTTTTTACTACTTTTAAACAAAAATTCATAAATGCAATTTTCCGAAAGAAGAAACACAACACGCTGGATAATAATCATCACCTCATTTGTGATTGTTTCCTTAATTCTTTGGAATACGTATTCGTTTTTTCAAATATTCAAGCAAGAAGAACGCACTAAAATGGAACTTTGGGCTAAAGCTCAAAAAAACATCACAACTGCAAATTTAGATACCGAGATTGAACTTCCGTCTTTTATTATCCAAAACAACAAAAACATTCCCTTAATTTTAACCGATTCAAAAGGGAAAATTATAAGCACTTTAAATATTGATGAAATTGAAAAAGATTCCATTAAATTAAAGAAGTTTCTTGAGGAAATTAAAAGCCAAAACCAACCTATTAAAGTGCAATATGATTCTAACAGATATAACATTGTTTACTACGGCGATTCATCCTTGCTCAACAAATTAAAATATTATCCAATTGCTTTGTTGCTAATCATTTTCTTGTTTGGCGCAGTCGTTTACAACTTTTATAAAAGCACGAAAATGGCAACCCAAAACAAACTTTGGGCAGGAATGGCAAAGGAAACAGCGCATCAAATTGGAACTCCATTATCATCATTAATTGGTTGGCTCGAAATAATGAAAGCCGATAATGTTGATGAAACTACGGTTTCAGAAATTGAAAAAGACATTAATAGATTGCAAACTATAACCGAACGATTTTCTAAAATTGGCTCCGAACCAGTTCTTGAAACTTTAGATATTGTAGAAGAAACATTGAATTCTTTCGATTACTTAAAATCACGATTTTCTAACCAAGTAGAATTCGAATTTATAGCTCCAAAAACTCCGATTTTAGTTTCTATAAATCCAGCATTACACAGTTGGACGATTGAAAATTTAATGAAAAATGCTATCGATGCCATGAAAGGTCGCGGCAAACTAAAACTAGCCATAGAAAACGAAACCAATACAATAAAAATAAACGTTTCCGACTCGGGAAAAGGAATTCCGAAAAACCAATACAAACGAGTTTTCGAACCCGGATTTACTACTAAAAGACGCGGTTGGGGTTTGGGTTTATCACTTACCAAAAGAATTGTAGAAGAATACCACAACGGCAAAATAAAAGTTGCTCAATCTGAAATTGGAAAAGGAACAACAATGCAGATTATTTATAAGAAAGTGAAGTGATTAATGTGCAGATTGCTTTCAGAAGCAAATATTACTAAGAACAGCTGTTATAAATCATACTTATTATCATCATACTACCATAATATGACAACCCAAAAGTAATAATATAATTTATTAATTGGATTAAGTTCTCAATAGCTGTTGAATTATTAGATTCTTCATCTTTTATATACCTAATTGTCAAGTAGTACATATGTCTACCTTTCTTTTTCTGAATAAAATTGTCAGATACTTTGTAAAGAAAAAGATAAACAATTCCATAAATAGGATATAATAAATTGCGTCTTTCCAAGCAATTATAGTTTTTATCAAATTGTAGTCCTATTCCAATTAACAACAAAACTACAGAAGTTATCAATGCTCTTTTGTACGTTACTGGTATTCTAAAAAACCTCAAAGTATGTGGCAAAACAAACCCCATTATAGAAACAATTCCAAAAATGAAAATTCCACCTAACCAGTATATATTTTTAATTATTTCCAATATTTTACTTAATAAAAGTTTCTTCTGAATTAATTGCTAGCGTAAAGTTTTCCCTGTCAAAACCGACTTTTTAAACATCGATTTTCGCTGACTTTCGCTTTTGCTCAAATACTCTTTTACAAAAGCATCGTGTTCTTCGGCTTGTTTTATGGTTTCACTAATTGATTTTTTTAAGCCACTTATGCTTGCCAAATTCTCTTTCCCAACCGAAACAATTTTATAAATTTCATTTTGGCATTGCTTCAATTTATTCAGCGGATTTTCAATCATCAATTTGATTTCGTCATCGGGTAATTTTGGTTTGAACTTGTTATTTCTGTAGTAAATAAAATTATTTAAATCGACTACAGCTTGATTAAAATCGGCTACAATTTGGTTTAGTTTATCAACGCTTTTGTTTTGACGCAATACTGTGAATTCTTGTTTTTTATTGGCTAAATAACCAGCAATTAATTCGTTAATTACTTTATTTTTCTCAATTCGTTGCGATGCTTCAAATGCTTTTTCGTCTTCTGGTAACTTTTCATACTTAGCAATTTCTGTAGCAAAATCATAATTAGAAATCAATCGTTCTTCTGATAATTTTCCTTCATAAAACTCACTATTGGTATAAGGATTGCTCAAAAATTGCCACATATAATCAAATGGCATGTGCGATTGAATCATTTTGGAAGGTGCAGCTTTATAGTAAGAATTATTAAATTTCTTGACAAATTTCTCGCCATTTACATAACCCGAAGCCCAAGTTGGGTCAAACAACAACCATTTTCCATCTACTTTAGAACCGCACCACGCGTGAGAAATCAACGCTACTTTTCCGTTTTGTTTTGTGTAACCACCGATAATGTAAGTTTTGATTCCAAGTTTATTTGCAATTTCATTAAAAACCTCAGCGTAATGAATACAAACTCCTTTTCGATTTTTAAGCGCATTTGCAATTTTTTCTTGTGGCGAATAAATAAAATTGGGTTCATTCATATTCACAACATCATAACTAATATTGGATGCTGTCCAGAAAAAAGCAGCTCTAATTTTATCTGATTCCGAAGTGAAATTGGCATTGATATAATCTGAAATATCCGAAGTTGAATTGGTTTTATCGGCTGGAATTTGAGCCATTTTAGCATCAATAGCACTAAATTCATTCGGAATTTGAGCCATCGAAAACTGGATAAAAAACAAAAACACTATTTGAAAAATAAATCTCATAACTTGTAAAATTAAAAAACCTGTTAGGCCAAAAACGTAACAGGTGATTTTATATAAAACGATAAATGTTGTTATAAATTGCTTTGAATTGCTTTCGCCAAATCTTCAAATTCTTCTTTGGTTAAAGACACTTTATTTTGAAAACGCATTTCATCCATTTCATTAAGCGGAATTAAATGAACGTGTGCATGCGGCACTTCAAGACCAATAACTGCCATTCCGATTCTTTTGCACGCAACGGTTTTTTCTAATGCAACGGCAATCTTTTTTGAAAAAGCCATTAAACCTAAATACAAATCGTCTTCAATGTCAAAAATCTTATTGATTTCCTGCTTTGGAATGCACAAAGTATGACCTTTCGCATTTGGATTTACATCTAAAAATGCTAAGAAATTTTCGTTTTCTGCAATTTTATAACATGGAATTTCTCCGTTTATTATTTTGGTGAAAATACTGCTCATTTCTTTTAGGTTAAAAGTTTATGGTTTTAAAAGTTTATGAGATTGCTTCGTTCCTCGCAATAAATTAATCGCGAGAAATTTCTAGAATTTCAAATTTTAAGGTTCCGTTTGGAACTGTGATCTCGGCTATTTCTCCTACAGATTTTCCTAGCAATCCTTTTCCAATTGGAGAAGTTACTGATATTTTTCCGGTTTTTAAATCGGCTTCACTTTCTGCAACTAACGTGTAAGTTAATTCCATTCCATTAGTTTGATTTTTGATTTTTACATTTGATAAAACCAAAACCTTCGATAAATCTAAGTGACTTTCGTCAATTAATCTTGCATTAGAATACACTTCTTCTAGTTTTGCAATACGCATTTCTAGCATTCCTTGTGCTTCTTTAGCAGCATCATATTCTGCATTTTCAGATAAATCGCCTTTATCTCTAGCTTCTGCAATATCTGCCGATGCTTTTGGACGCATCACGCTTTTTAAATGATCTAATTCTTCTTTTAATTTTTTAAGTCCTTCTGCTGTGTAATACGATATGTTACTCATAATTTCAATTCTTTATTTGTAACTTTTTAATTGAATAAAAAGTTGCTATTTTTTATATTAAAATCTAATAAAAAAGCTATTTTGTCGTTACTATAAAAT
>NZ_DQDX01000149.1:471-4265 GCF_003525665.1 Flavobacterium sp. | reverse complement strand
TTACTATAAAATAGAAAAAATCCCATCGCAACGGGATTTCTTTTTTCAAAGATATATTTTTTTGATTATTAAATGCTTAATTTTGCTTAATAATGTTCTACAAAGTTAGACAAATTATATTTGTTTAGCATCAATTTTATGATAATTTTTTTTATGAGAAAACTACTTTTTTTATTAGTAATTACTTTGGTTTTGGGTTGTGATGACTCCAATTTTAATAACCGAAATCCGTATTTGCCAAATTACCAATTTTCGTTTGACATCAATACCAATTTACCTTCTTATAGCAATTTACAATTTCCGAGTAATCATATCAAAATTTACCCTAATAATGGTCCATCAAGTGGTGTAATTGTCTTTAATACTGGAAGTACTTTCAATGCGTTTGATGGCGGTTGTCCAAATCACGATTTAAGTGGTTGTTCTATTCTAGGAATTAACGGAATTGAAGCCGATTGCAACTGTGATTTTCACGAAAATATATCTTACAATCTATTTACAGGACAAGCTCCAGGCGAACAATATCCTTTAAAACAATACCGTGTTGAAGTAAACGGAACCAACATTAGAGTTTTCAATTAAAAAAAAGCCAAGTCAGATAATTTCTAACTTGGCTTTTTAAATAAAATATTTAAACTTAAAACTTCAAAGTCATACCAGCGAGAAAATTGATTCCGGCTTGTGGAAAATAGTAAATAAATCCACCGCCATAATCTGCTCCATTGGAAACAATTTTTTCATCAAAAATATTATTTACTGTTCCCGAAAAAGCAATCGATTGGAATACTTTTTTCATTGGTAATTCATAATAAAAATTGAAATCGGTTTGTGTGTATGAATCCAACTTAGAAGCTGAATCATCAATATTAGACATGTATTGTTGGTCTACAAATTTGCTCATCAAACTCATTTGAAGATTTTTTAATGGCGCATAAACAATGCTGTTTGCTGCAATAACATTTGGAGAAAACGCAATATTTGTTGTTCCTAATTCCTCTAAAGTAGTTCCGTTATCGAAGACAAAATCTACGTTTTTATTACTACTTACGGTAATATTTGGCATCAAATTCCATTTATCTGAAAGTTTGAAAATGGCGTCAAGTTCAACTCCAAGTCTGTAACTCTCACCAACATTGGTACGAATTGGGTTTCCAACATCGTCAAGTGCTCCAGTTAAAACCAATTGATCTTTGTACAACATGTAATATCCGTTTAGATTTATTTGCGTTTTGGCACTTACATAACGCCAACCTAATTCAAAGTCATTTAGTTTTTCTGGACGAACATTTCCGCCTTCGTAATCACTTCTATTTGGTTCGCGATTGGCTCTTGCATACGACAAATAAAAGTTGTTTTTATTGTTCAAAGTATAGGTCAAACCTGCTTTTGGATTGAAAAAATTAAATGTATCATCAACTAAATCAGCTTGAACTCCATTGGCTTTATACGTTACATTTCTGTATTGTAAATCGCCAAAAAGACTAATACGTTTGGTTATTTGATAATTTACTTTTGCAAAAATATTTCCGTCAGTTTTATCGGCAAAATCATCGTAATACCTATCGCCCAGTTCGCTTGTTGATGCAAATCTTGACCAAATTACTTTACCAAAATGGTCTCCTTCATACTTATTCCATCCGCCACCAAAAATAAAATCGATCTTGTCTTTTTTATAATTTGCAGAAAAAGTTGTTCCATAAAAATCGTTATCCAACCATTTTTGGCGCACTAAATCGGTTGTGTTAATTGTAGTTCCTTCGATAACAATTGGTGTTAAACCATATTCGTCAAAATCGGCATCTTCTTTGTAATTTTCAAAGTAACCTTTTCCTTTGGTGTAATGAATGGCGAAGTTGGTATTCCAGTTTTGAGATATTTTTTCGTTCCAATGCAATTGGTAATGATCTTGTTGATAATTGTCGGTTTCATTGTCGTAGAAACGCGTGTTTCCAAATTCATCAGTGTAAATTCCAGCTGAATTGAATGTTGGATTGGAATTTAAAGTTGCTGCATCAATTCCGTTCCAAGATTGGTATGTTTTTTCGGTTCCACCAAATGCTAATGCTTTGATTAACGTAGTTTTTCCAACATAAGTTCCTTGAAGAAAATACGATTTCAAATCGGATGAAGCACGGTCAACATAACCATCAGAACTCAAATTAGAAACGCGACCTGCCAATTCGAAATGATCTTTCATCAAACCTGTACTGAATTTTACCGTGTGTTTTCTTGAATTAAAACTTCCAAACGAGTTAGCAATTTCGCCCGATGCTTTATCGGAATAAGAATCGGTCAACATGTTTAAACTCGCGCCAAAAGCTCCAGAACCATTGGTTGACGTTCCAACACCTCTTTGCAATTGCAAACTTTCTACCGACGACGCAAAATCGGGCATGTTCACCCAAAAAGTTCCATGACTTTCAGAATCATTGTATGGAATTCCGTTTATGGTAACGTTTACGCGAGTTGCATCGCTTCCGCGGACGCGAATTCCTGTGTAGCCAAATCCGTTTCCAGCATCCGAAGTAGTTACAACCGATGGCATGAAATTCATCAAAATTGGAATATCCTGACCTAAATTTCGGGTTGCGATTTCCTTTTTGCTTAAATTACTAAAAGTTACAGGTGTTTTTTTGTTGACACGAATTGCCGAAACCAAAACCTCATCGAGTTTAGTAACTTTCGTTGTGTCGTTTTCTACTTCTTGACTAAAAGAGAGCATAGAAAAAAGAATAAAGAAAATAGAGAAAAGATTGCAGTTTGCAGGTTTCAGTTTACAGATTGCAGTTTGCAACAGTTTGACATTAGAAAACTGACTTTGTGCCTTCGAGACTTCGTGGCGAGATTTTTTGAATAAAATTTCCATTCGTAAAATAAATTGTACGAATAAAAAGAGGTAATTATTCTTGGTTAAAAATAAAAAATGTGTGTTTCCTGTGACAAAGTTCAGCGTGCACTCTGTTTTGTCACTTTTCCCTAAACAGCATTACCTGTTCTAGGTTCATTGGGTATAATCTCAGCTCGTTATTTAGAGCACCCCTTTTGAGACAATGCAAACTTAAGGAAAATTCCAATATAAAAAATCCAAATTCCAAAATTTGTTTTTTTGGATTTACAAATCGGGTTTTTTGCGATTTTGCTTTATTTCAGAATTGGATGCTCTGTTTTTTAATCTTTTTTCGATTACCGATCTTGGGATTTTTAATAAATAAAAATTAAATGCAAACTTATAAAATTAATTATGTTTGTATTATTCTATATTTGTGTCAATGAAATATACTATAACAATATTATTATTTTTAATCAGTTGCAATCAAAAAAATACGATTTCTTTGGGCAAATATTCTACCAGAAAATCTACTAATTTTGAAAAATTATCAAATTATTTTATCGAAAAATGTAATGTTTTAGGTGTTGAATTAGATCTCAGAAAAGATTCTACATTTACATTAAGCACATGCTCATACGAAGCTAGTGGCGTTTGGAATATCAATAAAGACACATTGTTTTTAAATCATTTGAAAAACAATTCTTCTAAAGATAGTATTATAGATTCCGCAGAAATTAATGAGTTGAAAGAATTAAAGAAGAAAAGTGAGTATTACCTAATAAAAGATGACAAGCTCATACAATCTAATGAAACAGTTGATTCTGAGTCTTGTAAAATAACACTTCATCTTGTAAAATAAATAAAACCCGATTTTTACAAATCAGGTTTTTTTCTATTTTGCTTTATTTCAGAATTGGAAGCTTTGTTTTTTAATCTTTTTTCGATTACCGATCTTGGGATTTTT
>NZ_DQDX01000149.1:0-277 GCF_003525665.1 Flavobacterium sp. | reverse complement strand
GATTACCGATCTTGGGATTTTTGTTGGTTTTCTTGCTTTTGGAATTATCAAAGCTTTCGTAATAATTTCTAGAAATCGTTTGGTTACAATTTCCTTATTTTTTAACTGGCTTCGGTCTTCATCGCAGTTTAAAATTAGGATATTTTCTAATGTTAATTTGGATTTTAATTTGTTAGCAATCAACTCTTTTTCTTCATCAGATAAAGATTGTGAAGCGTTTAAATCGAAGGTCAAAACTACTTTAGACGAAACTTTATTTACGTTTTGTCTTCCATCT
>NZ_DQDX01000207.1 GCF_003525665.1 Flavobacterium sp. | reverse complement strand
CATTATTATATTCTGATAATGTGTTTTTTGTTATTTAATTATTTTGAATTAAAATTATTTTACAGCTATTTTCATTAAAAACAATAAATTTTGATGTAATTTGGTATAAAATACTACATTTGTATAATAATGTTCCTTTATCATATGTGATGAGGATTAAATATTTTGGTTTTATGTCAAAATTTGGTGAACTTATAAACGCTCAAGTTCCTGTGTTAATTGACTTTTACACAGAGTGGAACGAATCATCTGTATCAATGCATCCTGTAATTAGAGATGTAGCAGCAGCTCTTGGTGATAAGGCAAAAGTGATTAAAATTGATGTGGATAAAAATCAAGAATTAGCAGAAGCACTTCGAATTAAAGGGCTTCCAACATTGATGATCTACAAAGAAGGTCAAATGGTATGGAGACAATCGGGTGAATTGGATGCTAATACTATAATTGGTCTAGTTCAAGAACAAGTGTAGTCCTTTAAGCTCAGGACGACATTTGAGTGTGATTTATTTTATTTTTTCAAAAACAAATCCTTTTTCTTTTAAAAATTCTAGTGTTCTTGGTAAAACATATTCCAAGTTCTGGAACGCTTTTTTACTGTCGTGAAAAACGACAATACTTCCCGATTGCACATTTTTTAGAACATTTTCTAAACATTGCTCTTTAGAAATTGTTGCATCAAAATCGTACGAAATCACATCCCACATTATTATTTTGTAACCTAACTTTCTAAGAATTTTAGATTGTGATGGTTTTATTTTGCCATAAGGCGGACGGAATAGTTGGCAGTGCTCAGTACTCAGTTTACAGTGTTCAGTTTCATATAATTTGGCATTTTCTGTATAATCTGATGTTGAGGTTTTCCATCCGTTTAAATGATTGTACGTATGATTTCCTATGGAATGTCCATCGCCAATAACTTTCATAAAAAATTCTGGATACTTTCTAATGTTATCTCCAATGCAAAAAAAAGTTGCTTTGGCATTATATTCTTTTAGTAGATTTAATGTCCATTCTGTGATTTCAGGAGTTGGACCATCATCAAAAGTGAGATACACTTTATTTTCATTGTTAGGAATATCCCAAACGTAATTTGAAAATAATTTCTTTACTGACCAATGTGTTTTTATCCAATTCATTTATCAAAAATAAATAAAAAAAGTGCCAATAAATAAATCATTGGCACTTAATTATAATTTGAAAATCAATTATTCCATTTCTCTTCCAAAACGTTCAAAACGCTTGTTGTAGTTATTAAATTCGATTCTGCTTTTGCTGTAGAATTCCAAATCGTTATTGTTTTTCATAACACCAAGCAAACTTCTATATCGTTCAATATCTGTTGCAATATCAGTTCCAATATAGGTTTGATCAACTGGTTTTATAGTGCTGTAATATTTTAGATTTTCTTTGTATTTACCCATTAACTTAGTCAGTAAATCACGTGCTTTTTGCTTTTCGCCAACTTTATAATATCCATCGGCAAAAGGCTCTACAGTTGAATAATAACCGTAATAATCTAAAGGAAATTTAGTTATTCCCATGTCAATTATTTTCTTGGCTTTATCCATTTTGCCTTCTTTTATTAACTGATACATCAATCGAGATAAGTTAGTTCTCGAAGAAATACTGTTTTTTCTAGTTTCTGGATCGTGATAAATTGTTGTTTTCTCGCCGTTACCCCAAGTCCATTTGTTGACGATGTTGTACATTTTATCGGCATCAATTTGACCCATATCTGGATAATTCTCTTCGTTGTATTTGGTTTTTACTGGAACTAATTTGTAAACCATTCCGTCCAATTGAAGGTAATCTTTCATCCACAAATAATCATCATCGGCAAAACTTCCCGGACTAAAATAGATAGGACGTTTCCAATTGTTGTTATTTAAAATGTCTAGCATTATAATACGATTTTTGTAAATCGCATTTCCAGAAATATCAATATCAATGTATGGAACAATAGAATCGTTGTATTTTGCATCCACTACTTTGTTTTTGATAACCGCATTTTTATCAACTGGAATTCTAACTTTATTTGTTGGAAAGAAATGTACTTTTTGACCACTTCCCATTTCTACTAATGTTCTTGGATCTTCGCTTTTAGCAAATTCCATAAAGTCTTTAATATCCCATCTTGAATCTTTGGCTTGATCACTAAAAATGATGTAATCTCTTGTTCCATCAACGTACTGATTGTGTTCGAATGAAATTGGTAATCCAGTAGATGTATAGGTTTTCATTTTCATTTGATCGATATACCAATCCGTCATCAATAAACTGGTACAACAAATTTTGATATCGGGACGAACGCCTTCAATTTCTTGAGCGTACCACAATGGGAAGGTGTCATTGTCACCAATTGTATATAAAATAGCATTGGGTTCACACGATTCAAGATAAGCTTTTGCCATAGCAATTGCTGTGTATTTATCAGATCTGTCGTGGTCGTCCCAGTTTTGAGCTGCCATAACAATTGGTGCTGCTAATAATGTTGCGGCAATAGCAATTGGAGCTGCAATTTTGGGAGCAATTTTCTCTTTTATAATCTCGTAAATAGCATAGACTCCGAAGCCTATCCAAATGGCAAAAACATAGAAGGAACCAACTAACGCATAATCTCTTTCTCTTGGTTCAAATGGTCTTTCGTTTAGATATATTTTTAATGCCAATCCTGTGAATAAAAACAGAGCTAACAACACATAAAAACTTTTCAAGTCTCTTTGTGCATGATACATTAATCCGATTAATCCTAAGATGAACGGAATGAAGAAATACACATTTCTACCTTTATTATTTAAAGTATCTGATGGTAAATCGGTTTGAGAACCTAAGTGAAGTTCGTCGATAAACTTAATTCCGCTCAACCAATTTCCGTCTAAATTATCATATCTTCCTTGAATGTCGTTTTGTCTACCTACGAAATTCCAAAGTAAATAACGACCATACATGTAACCAAATTGGTACTCAACCATGTAACGAAGATTGTCCCAAGTTGAAGGTTTTTCGATAATTAAATATTCACCATAAGCTTTTAAAAAGGCAACATAACCATCGTTGTCAATTTTGCCAGTTGCATATGCATTTCTAAATTCAGAAACAATTTTTGTTAATTCACCTTCTTCAGAGTAATCTGGGTTAATTCTAAATTCTGGCGGACTTGAAAAATTGATGTAATTCGCAACGTGATCGGTGCTCCACATTCTAGGTAAAATGGCTTTGTGAGCATCATCCGTATTTTGTTCGGCATTTTTGTAATTGTTTACAACAACATATTTACCAGTTTTATAATCTCTTTCGTAGTTGGGTGCTTTGTCCAAATAAGGATTGTCTTCGTCTAATCCTGCAAAAGTATCTGTATATTGTGGTCCATAAAATAACGGATTTGCTCCATATTGCTCACGATTGTAGTAAGCTAAAACTTCGGCAGCATCAGAAGGTTTGTTCTCGTTAATTGGCGTATTTGCATTGGCACGAATTGGCAACATCATCCAAGTTGAAAATCCGATTAATACAAATAACACACACAATAATATAGTGTTGTAAAATGGTTGTTCTTTTTTCTTTGTAAGACGTAATCCCAAATAGAAGAATCCAATAATCAACAACAAAGCAAAAATACTTCCAGAATCGAATGGTAAACCTAGTGAGTTAACCATGAAAATTTCGGTTTTTCCGAAGAATGCCAAAGTGTAAGGCAATAATAATTTGAAGATAAAAAGCAAAACAGCAATGATAACAATATTTGCAACAATGAAATTTTTAATAGTTATCTTTTTATAATTTTTGAAATAATATAAAAATCCAATCGATGGAATTGTTAGTAAAGCCATGAAGTGAACTCCAAATGACAAACCAACAACCAATGAAATCAACACCAACCAACGATTTCCTCGTGGCGTATTCATGTCTTCTTCCCATTTTAATCCTAACCAAAATAATAGTGCAATTAGTAAAGTTGCCATCGCATAAACTTCGGCCTCAACAGCATTGTACCAAAAACTGTCTGAGAAAGTGAAAGCTAATGAACCAACGAATGACGCGCCAAGAATAACAATGCTATTGTCTTTGTTTAAATCTGTGTAAGAAGCAATTATTTTTTTGAGCAACATTGTTGAAGACCAAAACATAAAAAGTATGGTAAACGCACTAGAAAATACCGACATCATGTTAACCATGTAAGCCACATTTTCATTGCTTGTAGCAAACATGGCAAAAAATGCTCCCATCATTTGATACAATGGCGCTCCAGGCGGATGGCCAACCATTAATTTAGCCGATGTTGCAATGTATTCGCCACAATCCCAAAAACTCATAGTAGGTTCAACAGTTAGCGTAAAAGTTACCAAAGCCACAGCAAAAGCAACCCAGCCCAATATTGTATTCCACTTATTAAAATTAAATGTTGTCATAAAAAAGGTATGAAATTAATTCAGATGCAAAGAAACTATTTTTTTATCGAAACCACATAAATTGGCGTTGATAAAATTTTACAATTCCTAGTTTCTAGATCGATTGATGTAAATTATTGTTTTGTTATTCTGATATTTTAAATTCTAATCCAATAAAACGCGTACTTTCAATAGTAATTCGGGTATCTTCTTGAAAATATTTTCTAATTTTAGTTATAAAAACGTCCATACTTCTTCCCGAAAAATAGTCGTCGGTTTTCCAAACTGCTTTTAAAATAGCTTCTCTTTTTACCAATTGATTTCTATTGTTATAAAGAAAATGGATCAAAGCCGCTTCTTTTTCGGTTAATTGTTGTGTTTTGTGTTCCAATTTTAAACACATTCTTTTAGTGTCGAAAAGATAATTGCCTATCTGAATCTGCTCATTATTGATTTTGGAATTACTTTCACTTCTCTTTAGGATATTGTTCAATCTCAAAATTAATTCTTCTACTTCAAATGGTTTTACGATATAATCATCAGCGCCAAGCTGAAGTCCTTTAATTTTGTCTTCCATCATTTTTTTAGCTGTCAAAAAAATAAAAGGTGTTTCCGGATTTATTTTGATTAGTTCTTCGGCTAATGTAAATCCGTCCATAACAGGCATCATGACATCCAAAATACAAATGTCAAAAGTGTTTTTCTGAAAAAGTTCTAATGCTTTCGCGCCATCTTCTGCCCAAGCAACTTCAAAATTATGTAATTGCAAATACTGAATTAATACAGTAGACAAATCTATATCGTCTTCGGCTAAAAGTAATTTCTTCATAAATTTAAGATGGAATTGATAAAGTAAAACGAGTTCCTTTTCCTAAATCACTAATTAGGTTAATACTTCCTTTATGAGCTTTTATAATTTGATCTACATAATAAAGTCCTAATCCTAAACCTTTTGTGGTATGTAAATTACCTTGTTCAACTCTGTAAAATTTATCAAAAAGCAACGATTGTTTATTTTTTGCAATGCCAATTCCGTCATCCTCAATACTAATGCTGAATTGATTGTTTGTTAAATTAGTAGAAACTAAAATAGTTTTACATCCATATTTTACGGCATTTTCCAACACATTTATAATAGCAGTTGTAAGATGAAATTTGTCTAGCGTCAGTTGTGTTTCTGCTTTAAAATCGGTTTGAATTTCTACGTTTGGATGTGCTAATTTAAAATCATCAATTATGGTTGCTAAGAACAAATTGGCTTTAATCTTTTCTTTGTGGAGTTCAATCTCTTCAAATCCGAGTGAATTGCTCATTACTTGATCTATCAAACTTTGTAACCGGTCGTTTTGGCGATTGATGGTGCTTAACAATTGATTGTAAATGATTTCGTTTTCTTTAACTTCTTTGCGTTCCAAGATTTTTGTTGAAACCGATAATGTGGTAAGTGGCGTTTTTAATTCATGTGTGATGTTGTTGATGAAATCGGTTTTTATATCACTAATTTTTTTCTGCTTGATTAATGCTTTAAGAGTGATAATAAAAATCGTAATTAAGGTGATTATGGATGCAAATGCGAAGAATAACAATAAAGCCATTCGTTTTAAAATGATGATTTCCCAGTTTTTTACCGAAACATATAAGGCATCTTCAGTAAGTAATTTGTAATTCGATTTTTCAGTATTTGAGCTTGTGGTTCCAACGTAATTTCTAATTAAAAATGCATCGTCTAGCGAAGCTAAATTTCCGTACATTTTATTTTCGATAAATGGCTTTTCAGCAAATAGCGTGTCGGCTTCTTTGACGTTATTGTAAATTACAAATTTGTTTAAAACAATAGCAAAATCAATAGAATGATCTGGAAATTCTTTATCGAATTCTTTTTGTAATTTTTGAGTAAGTTGCGTTCTAAAATGATTTTCGAGTAATTGCTTCTTTATTTGCGAACGATAATTTCGATCAATCAAATAGTTTTCTGCTAATTCTTTATAAAGAAAATCTTTCTTGTGAAAAATTGTACTGTCAATATCGCTGTAGTCATTAGTTATGTCACTCAAACGTTCTTTAACTTCCGCTCTAAATTGCGCAACCTTATAATTGTAGGTTGTTGTAACTAAATAATATTGCATAAAACAAAGCGCAACTAAAACAATTGCTGATAGAGAAACTAATATATTTATTTTTTGCTTCATTAAATAGGTAATCAGAGTTCAAAAATAATAGGATTTCTATCAAAAACACCATTTTAATTCATCTTTAACCTACGATTAACTTTCGAATGCGTTTTTTTGGAATTTAAAAATCAATTTTAGAATTGTAAAAACATATTAAAAACTAAATAGTTACCTTTAGTCAATCAAAAATTGTTTTATTTTTTCAATAAAAATAGCATAAATGTTTGCTTAAAATAAAATTTGTATTAAATTTGCACCCGCATTCAAGTACAAACGAAGTTCATCGAACTCCAATAAAGATAAATGCTTGGTGAGATAATTGGTCTATGGTGTAATGGTAACACAACTGTTTTTGGTGCAGTCTTTCTAGGTTCGAGTCCTAGTAGACCAACAAACAAATCCCAACTTTTCGGTTGGGATTTTTTGTTTCAACTAGGCGAGAAGTTTATCCCGATTCTTCGGGAAGTCCTAGTAGACCAACAAACAAATCCCAACTTTACGGTTGGGATTTTTTGTTTTTAAAAAGTAAATAAAAAACCTCTCAAGTGATTGAGAGGTTTTTAGTTATATAAAATCTACTAATTTATATTTTAAAAGTAACTACAGGTCGTGTTGCATGATTTACTAAATCCTCGCTGATGCTTCCGTTGAAGAAATGTGATAATCCTTTTCTTCCATGTGTACTCATTCCAATTAAATCGGCGTCAATGCTGTTTGCAAAATTCAAAATTCCTTTTTCAACATTGGTTTCGTTGTAAACGTGTGTCGCCACTTTTTTAACTTCAAATCCTTTTAGGAAATTATTCATTGTTTGCTCAGCAGCAGAAGTAGATTTGAAATTGTTTGGAGTATTTACTGTAACAAGATGAAGAGTTGCATCAAATTTATTAGCAAACTCAACTACTTTAGCAAAAGGTTTTTTCACTTCGTCAGCAAAGTCAGAAGCAAAAACAAAATCATCTACTTGGAAATCGTTTTCTTCTTTTTTGATAATTAAAACAGGAACTTCAGAGTTGCGAACTACTTTCTCAGCATTCGATCCAATAAACATTTCTTTGTATCCACTTGCTCCGTGAGAACCCATAACAATTAAATCTACATTGTTAATCTGACTAATTTTTAAGATTCCGTCAAATGCCAATTCAAATTGTACAACTTCAGAAACTTTTATGCCGTCAAGATAATCTTCGTCCATTAAATCTTCAAGTCTTCTAATTGCTGCATTTTTAAAAAACATTATTTCTGGAATATCAGAACCGCTTCCAACAGCGTCACTTCCTTGGTGAGGTAATTCTAACATGTGTAATAAAATGATTTCGCCGTCATTTTTTTTAGCAATTTGGGTTGCAACTTTTAAAGCGTATTCTGCATGGTCTGAAAAGTCGGTAGGTATTAAAATTTTTTTCATGATTGTAAATAAAGATAAATTTTGTTGTTTGTTCGTTATTAGAATATAAAGGTATGAAAAAAATATAAAAGCCAATGGTTTTTTAATATAAAAAAAATTCCTATATTTGCACCATTATTAAATAGAAATGAGATAATGAGGGAAGCACTGCTTCCCTCTTTTTATAAAAATATGACATTTAAAGAGCAGGTTTTAAAACTTTTAAATGATGGCTTAACTGATAAGCCTGAGGTTTTTTTGATAGATTTATCAATTTCAGATACTTACAAAATTATTGTAACTTTGGACGGTGATAATGGAGTAAATCTACAAGATTGTATAGATGTAAGTAGAGTCATTGAAAATAACTTAGACAGGGAAGAACATGATTTTTCTCTAGAAGTGGCTTCTGTAGGTGTTGGATCTCCATTAAAATTGATTAGACAATACAAGAAAAACGTTGGTAGAACATTAATTGTGAAAACAGCTAATGAAACTATCGAAGCCGAATTAGTTGATGCAAATGATGAAAAAATAGTGTTGTCTTGGACGGCTAGAGAGCCAAAAAAGATAGGTAAAGGTAAAGAAACAGTTCAAAAGACTCAAGAAATACCTTATAGTGAAATAAAAGAAGCAGTTGTTACAGTAAATTTTAATTAAAACAGAATAATGGAAAATATTGCATTAATCGAATCATTCTCAGAGTTTAAAGACGATAAACTTATTGATCGAGTAACGCTTATGGCGATTTTAGAAGATGTGTTTAGAAATGCTTTAAAAAAGAAGTATGGTTCTGATGACAATTTTGATATTATCATAAATCCTGATAAAGGAGATATGGAGATTTGGCAAAGACGTATCGTTGTAGCTGATGATGATTTAGATTTAGAACACCTAGAAATTACACTTTCTGATGCAAGAAAAATTGAACCCGATTTTGAAATTGGTGAAGAGGTTTCAGAAGAAGTAAAATTAATAGATTTAGGAAGAAGAGCAATTTTGGCTTTACGTCAAAACTTAATTTCTAAAATCCACGAGCACGATAATACTAACTTGTACAAACAATTTAAAGATATTATTGGCGAAATATACACGGCAGAAGTACACCACGTTCGTCCAAGAGTTGTAATCTTGGTTGATGATGAAGGAAACGAAATTGTATTGCCAAAAGAAAAACAAATTCCATCTGACTTTTTCCGTAAAGGAGATAACGTTAAAGGAATTATAGAAAGCGTTGAATTAAAAGGAAATAAACCTCAAATTATTATGTCTAGAACTTCAGAAAAGTTTTTAGAAAAATTATTTGAACAAGAAATTCCTGAAGTTTTTGACGGTTTAATTATGATTAAAAAAGTAGTAAGAATTCCAGGCGAAAAAGCAAAAGTAGCAGTTGATTCTTATGACGATAGAATTGATCCAGTTGGAGCTTGTGTTGGTATGAAAGGTTCACGTATTCACGGAATTGTTCGTGAATTAGGAAACGAAAATATCGACGTAATCAACTACACAACTAATGCTTCATTGTTAATTACAAGAGCATTAAGTCCAGCAAAAGTGTCTTCTGTTAAAATTAATGAAGAAACAATGCATGCCGAAGTTTTCTTGAAATTAGAAGAAGTTTCGAAAGCTATTGGTCGTGGTGGTCAAAATATTAAATTGGCAGGTCAATTAACAGGATACGAATTAGACGTAATTAGAGAAGGAAGCACTGCAGAAGATGATGATGTTGAATTAACAGAATTCTCAGATGAAATCGATGGTTGGATTATTGACGAATTTGCAAAAATTGGTTTGGATACAGCAAAAAGTATTTTAAAACAAGACGTTGCCGATTTAGCAAGAAGAACCGATTTAGAAGAAGAAACAATACAAGAAGTAATGCGCATATTGAAAGAAGAGTTCGAGAACTAATTTTTTTCAACCCAAATTAAAAAAAAAAGAATTTATAAAAGATTTTATGTCTGAAGAAAGAAATATTAGAATAAACAAAGTTTTAAGGGAATTAAACATTTCGTTAGAAAGAGCTGTCGATTATCTTAAGGATAAAGGAATTGCAATAGATGCAAATCCAAACGCTAAGATATCCGGCAAGGAGTTTGATATTCTACAAAATCAATTTGCTGGTGATAAAGGCAACAAAGAGGCGTCTAAAGGTGTTAGCGAAGAGATAAAGAAAGAAAAAGAAGCGCTTCGTCTTGAAAGAGAGAAAGAAATTGAAGACAAGAGAAAAGTAGAAGAAGAGCGTCAACGTCTTGAAGTTATCAAAGCTAAAGCTGTAGTTTCTGGTCCTAAACAAGTAGGTAAAATTGAGCTGGATCCAAAACCAGTGGCTTCTAGTAAGACAGAAGAAGTAAAAGCTCCAGAAGTAAAACCACAAGAAGTGAAAACTCCTGAGGTTAAAGCACCTGAAGTAAAAATACAAGAAGTAAAAACTCCTGAGGTAAAAGCTCCAGAAGTGAAAACTCCAGAAGTTAAAGTTGAAGAAACTAAAACGCCAGTTGCAGAAGTTAAAGCGCCAAAAGTGGTTGCTGCGGAAACTCCTAAAGCTGAAACTAAAGTTGAAGCTAAAGTAGAAAATACGACAGAAGCTGCTGATGAAACGCATACTACTCAATATCAAAATCTTTCTGGTCCAACTTTAACAGGTCAAAAAATCGACTTATCGCAATTCAACAAACCTAAGAAAAAAGTTGAAACGCCAAAGATTAATAGCGGAAGTAAATTAAATCCAGATCCGAATAAAAATAAGAGAAAAAGAATTCCACCAAAACCAGGAGAAGCTCGTCCAAATACAGGAGGAAATAACGCTGGTGGAAATACTGGCGGTCCAAACAGACCAGCAGGTGGAAATAAATTCACAGCAAATAAACCTGGCGGTGGCGGTGGTTTCCAAAAAGGAAATCGTCCAGCTATTGTTCAAAAAGTAGAGCCTACAGAAGAGGAAGTTAAAAATCAAATCAAAGAAACTCTTGAAAGACTTCAAGGGAAAGGTTCTAAATCTAAAGCTGCAAAATACAGAAGAGATAAAAGAGATTCGCACCGTCAACGTTCAGATGATGAGCAAAAAGCAATCGATGAAGGAAGCAAAACTATCAAAGTAACAGAATTCGTTACTGTTGGTGAAGTTGCAACCATGATGGATGTGCCAATTACAAAAGTGATTGGAACTTGTATGTCACTTGGAATAATGGTTACAATGAATCAGCGTTTAGATGCAGAAACATTGTCAATCGTTGCCGACGAGTTTGGATATGAAGTAGAATTCATCACAACAGATTTAGAAGATTCTATTGATGTAGTTGTAGATAGAGAAGAAGACTTAATTACTCGTGCGCCAATCGTTACCGTTATGGGTCACGTAGATCACGGTAAAACATCGTTGCTTGATAATATCCGTAAAGAAAATGTAATCGCTGGAGAATCTGGAGGAATTACACAACACATCGGAGCTTATGGAGTAACTCTGGATGGTGGTCAAAAAATAACATTCCTTGATACACCGGGTCACGAGGCGTTTACCGCAATGCGTGCACGTGGAGCTCAAGTTACCGATATTGCAATTATTGTAATTGCTGCAGACGATGACATCATGCCTCAAACAAAAGAAGCAATTTCTCACGCTCAAGCGGCAAATGTTCCTATGATCTTTGCAATTAACAAAATTGATAAGCCAGGTGCTAATCCTGAAAAAATCAAGGAGAAATTAGCCGGAATGAATTTACTTGTTGAAGATTGGGGTGGAAAATATCAATCACATGATATTTCTGCAAAATCTGGAATTGGAGTAAAAGAACTATTAGAAAAAGTATTGCTTGAAGCTGAAATATTAGACTTAAAAGCAAACCCAAATAAACCAGCTGTTGGAACAGTTGTAGAAGCTCAACTTGATAAAGGTAGAGGATATATTTCTACAATATTAGTACAATCTGGTACATTAAGAATTGGAGATTACGTTCTTGCTGGTAAAAACCATGGTAAGGTTAAGGCAATGCACGATGAACGCGGAAAAAATATTACAGAAGCCGGACCATCAACACCAATATCTATTTTGGGGTTGGACGGTGCGTCAACTGCTGGAGATAAATTCAACGTTTTTGAAGACGAAAGAGAAGCAAAACAAATTGCTGCCAAACGTACTCAGTTAATGCGTGAACAATCTGTAAGAACACAGCGTCATATTACTCTTGCAGAGATTGGACGTCGTATCGCGCTTGGACAATTTAAAGAACTTAATATTATCCTTAAAGGAGATGTTGATGGTTCGGTTGAAGCGCTTTCTAGTGAATTCACAAAATTATCTACAGAAGAAATTCAAATTAATATTATACACAAAGGTGTTGGAGCAATTACAGAAACCGACGTTATGTTGGCATCTGCTTCAGACGCAATTATTATCGGATTTAACGTTCGTCCTGCCGGAGGTGCGCGTCAATTAGCAATGAAAGAAGAAATCGATATTAGAAATTACTCTATTATCTATGATGCTATCAATGACTTAAAAGATGCAATGGAAGGAATGCTTTCTCCAGAAATGAAAGAAGAAATTACTGGAACAGCCGAAATTCGTGAAACATTCAAGATTTCAAAAGTGGGTACAATTGCCGGATGTATGGTTACCGATGGTAAAATCTTTAGAAATTCTAAAATACGTTTAATACGTGAAGGAGTTGTAATTTTCACTGGAGAATTATCTACACTAAAACGTTTTAAAGACGATGTAAAAGAGGTTTCAAAAGGATACGATTGTGGTATTCAGTTAAAGAATTACAACGAAATAGAACAGTTAGATATCATCGAAGCGTTCCAAGAAGTAGAAGTAAAGAAAAAGTTGAAATAACAACAAACAAAAAATCCCGAGCAATCGGGATTTTTTTTATTTAATAGGTTTTATTAAAATTGAATTTGGATATTTTTTTCGAACTAAATTCAAATTTCGTTCGGCTTCAATTCTTGTTTTAAAATTCCCAACAATGACTTTATAAGCAGGAGTACTAAAAATTATTGTCGCATCATAGTTTTTAAATTCTCTTTTAAAGTCAATCAATGCTTTTTTGGAACTCTCACTATTTCCATTAAAAATTTGTATTTTGTATCTGTTATTGATTGTAATTGAGGAGTTTATTCTCCTTTTTTCGTTTAATAATTGCTCAAAATTGTCGTCTTGAGTAACCGTAACACTTTGTGCATTTACAGTTGAAAATGAATTTAAAATGATAAAAGTCAGCAATGAATAAACGACTCTTTTTTCTGATAAATAGTTCATAATAGTTTGATTTATATGCAAATGTACTACTTCTTAGAATAACCAAAACACCTAATATTATTTAGAATTAATATAAATTAACAATTAAAAAATATTTTTTGTTTTTTGATTTATTTTTTTATTTTTTTT
>NZ_DQDX01000176.1 GCF_003525665.1 Flavobacterium sp. | reverse complement strand
TAGTTTTTTTATTAATTTTATAAAAAAATACAATGAAAATAAAAGACATTAAACAATTTTCAAATGCAGAAAAAATAATTCTTGCAGAGCAATTATGGGATAGCGTTGCTAAAAAAGAAATCGAACTTTCTGATGAAATAAAAAATGAATTAGACCATAGACTTCAAATTATTGAAGAAGGTAAAACTGAATATTATTCTTGGAATGATGTTAAAGATCATTTGAAGGAAATCAGGAAATGAAACCTATTCAATTCACAAAAGAAGCTGTTTTTGATATTGAAGAAATTGTTTTTTGGTATGAAGATCAAAGAGAAGGACTGTCGTATGATTTTGAATTATCTCTAGAAGCTGGAATAAATGAAATACAACGAACTCCATCAGCATTTCAAAAAAGGTATAAAGAAGTAAAAATTAGATTCATTAATAGATTTCCATGCGGTATTCATTACATAGTAAAGGATGAAATTATAACAATTATTGCCGTTTTTCATACTTCTCGTTCACCATCAAATTGGGTAAAAAGAAATAAATCTTAAATTTCAAACCTAAATCTTTCCAATTATAAATACTACTTTTGACATTTAAGAGTTATACTATTTATGTTGGAAAAGAGTTTTTTATGGTTGTTGCTGTTCTGTTTTTCGAGCCTATTTGCTCAAGAAATAGAAACGCCATACAAAAACAAAAAAGTTGCTTTTTCAAAAGATACTATTACACTTGATAAAGTCAGCATCAATAAATCATTTTTCAAAATCCTAAATTCAGAAGGAAACGAAATCGATTCGTCCTTTTATAAAGTCGATTTTCAAACTGCCAAATTAATTTTCAAAAACGATTATGTTTCTCAAGATTCACTTACAGTTCGTTATTTAAAATTTCCGGAATTTCTCACCAAAACCTATTCTATTTACGATGAAAATCGAGTGGTTCCAAACGAAGCCGGAAATCTTTACTCCGTAAAAAGAGACAATCTCAAAGCCTTCAAACCCTTCGACGGATTGAATACATCGGGAAGTATAAAACGTGGAATTACCGTTGGAAACAATCAAAATTCGACTGTAAACTCCAATCTCGATTTGCAAATTACAGGTAAAATTTCCGATAAAATTTCACTTCGCGCGTCAATTCAAGACAGTAATATTCCATTACAAGATGGCGGCTATTCCCAGACTTTAGATGAATTTGATCAAATATTTATCGAACTATTCACCGACAAATGGAACATCCGTGCAGGCGATTTATTTCTTGAAAACCGACAATCTAAATTTTTAAATTTCAATAAAAAAGTACAAGGTTTATCCACTCGTTTCACCTTTGGAACTCCAGAAAATAAAACCGAAGTTTTTGCATCTGGCGCAGTTGTCCGTGGTCAATATGCTCGAAGTAATTTTACTGGTCAAGAAGGAAATCAAGGTCCATATAAACTTCGTGGCAATAATGGCGAGTTGTACGTGCTTGTGATTTCGGGTTCTGAACGTGTTTTTGTGAATGGAATTTTATTAAAACGTGGCGAAAACAACGATTATATTATCGATTACAATGCCGGAGAAATTGTATTTACATCACTTTTTCCAATCACTTCAGAAATGCGAATCGTTATCGAATACCAATATTCTGATAGAAATTTCACCCGATTTGTAGCTTATGGTGGCGCAACTCACGAAACAGAAAAATGGTCTATTGGCGGATTTTTGTATTCTGAAAATGATGTAAAAAACCAACCTTTACAACAAAATTTATCTACAGAACAAGTTGCCATTCTTCAAAATGCTGGCGACGATGTTACACAAATGAATGCACCGTCAGCTTACGAAGATGTCTATTCTGAAAATAAAATTCTTTACCGAAAAATAACTGTTGGTGGCATCGAAGTTTTTGAATATTCTAACGACGAAACAGAAGCCTTATTTAATGTAAGATTCTCATTAGTAGGAAACAATTTAGGAAATTACGTCTTAGCAAATAACAACGCCATCGGAAAAATCTACGAATATATCGCACCAATTGCTGGAGTTCCGCAAGGAAATTTCGAACCAATTACCCGATTAATTGCGCCAACAAAAATTCAGATTGCAACAATTTTAGGAAAATACAATCCGTCAGAAAAGACTTTTATCGATTTCGAATTGGGTTTAAGCAACAACGATTTAAACTTATATTCCACAATTGATGACGACAATAACAAAGGAATTGCCGCAAAAATCAACGCCAAACAAAGACTATTTTCAGGCAAATTTGATGTTGATGCGTTCGCAAACTTCCAATTAGTTCAAGAAAACTTTAAAACCATAGAACGTTTGTTCAACATAGAGTTCAATCGCGACTGGAATCTAACCACGTTTTCGGGTAACCAGAGTTTGTTGATTACCGGTTTGAATTTCGATTTCAAAGAAAAAGGAACAGCTAAATATCAGTTGGAAAAACTAGATTTCGCCGATTCCTTTTCGGGAACACGACATATTATTCTGGGTTTATTCAAACATAAAAATGTCACTGTTCAACAAAACAGCAGTTATTTAAAAAGTACTGGAGACGTTTCAAACACGACGTTTCTTCGCAATCAAACGCGCGCAAAATACCATTTCAAGAAAAATTGGGTTGGCGGAAGTTTCAATCTCGAAGACAACCAAGAAAAATTAGTTGCTACCAATCAATTCACTGCTTTAAGCCAGCGTTTTTCAGAGTATGGTGCGTTTTTAGGTCGTGGCGACAGCACAAAAGTATATGCCGAAATTGGGTATTTGCATAGAAAAAACGATAGTTTGCAATTCGGAAATCTACAACGCGTAAACACATCCAATTCCTATTATTTAAAGTCGAAATTAATTCAGAATCAAAAAACCAATTTATCCCTTTTTGTCAATTACCGCCGATTGGTTTTCACCGATGCATCGCGTCCAGCAGAACCATCTTTGAACTCTAGATTGTTGTACAACGACAACTTTTTCAACCAGTTAATTCAAACTACAACCGCTTACGAAACCGCTTCTGGAACTATCGCACAACAAGAATTCACTTATCTCGAAGTCAATCCGGGTCAAGGTGTTTACATGTGGAACGATTACAACAACAATGGAATTCAGGAGTTACAAGAGTTTGAAATCGCACCATTTCCCGATCAAGCCAAGTACGTTCGTATTTTTTTACCCAATCAAATTTTCGTAAAAACCCATCAAAATAAATTCTCGCAATCGGTTACTTTAAATCCGTCAAAATGGACTAATAATAAAGGATTCACCAAACTCCTATCCTATTTTTACAACCAAACATCCTTTTTATTAGACCGAAAAATCGAACGCGATTCCGATAATTTCAATCTCAATCCGTTTTCATCGAGTGAAGACAATTTACTTGGCTTGAACACCAGTTTTAGAAACAGTTTGTTCTACAATCGAGGCAAACAAAAGCATTCGTTGACTTATACGTTCTTGAAAAGCAAGGTCAAAAACCTACTTTCTATTGGTTCGCAAGAAAACAGCACGAGTTCCAATCAGTTGCAATATGCCCATTTATTGAAGAAAAGTTGGTTGTTTAATTTAGATACTTCCAACTCAAAATCCGAAAGTGTTTCCGATAATTATGCCACAAGAAACTTCGAATTAGATATTTATACTATAGAGCCAAAAATCTCTTATCTGTTTTCAAACAACAAAAGTTTGTCTCTTTTCTACGAATTCAAAAACAAAGAAAATACCATCAATTTGCAGGAAACTTTAAAACAACAACGCTTTGGCTTGTCTTTTAATTATTCCGGCAGCAAAAAATTTACGGCCAACGGAGAATTCTCACTATATAATAATGACTTCACTGGCGACGAACTTTCACCTGTTGCGTTCCAAATGTTAGAAGGTTTGCAATCGGGTAAAAACAGTACTTGGCGACTGCTTTTGCAAAAAAATCTTACTGAATATTTAGACATCAACATCAATTATCAAGGTCGAAAATCAGACACGAGCGACACCATTCACACTGGAAATGTACAATTACGAGCTTTTTTTTAGGAGCGAATCGTTCGGGATTTATCGAATAACGCAATTCCAGCTATCCGTTGCAATCTCGTCTCGTTCGAAAAAACGAGACGACATTTCCACTCCTATCTGGGCTAAATGAGAAACTTGGTTACCTATTTGTAAACTTTTTTATCCAGATACTATCAAATAAAAATTATAAAAACTACTTTTGCAAAAAGATATTTTTCAATGAAATTTTACCAAAGATTAGCATACTATTTAGTCGGTTTAGTAATGGGTGCATTTGTTGTTGCCTTAGTATTATCTGGAAAAGACACACGTTGCAACTATTTTCCAAACTCTAGAGTTTTAAACGATTTGCGCAATAAACCATTCAATTACAGCATCGAAGCTTCAAGAAAATTATCAGAAGACTGGATTGACACCGTCGATATCAAAAACACATTAACCTATGGCGATGTAGATTTTGACAAAAGCAATGTGAGTTACCAAAACGGTAAGTTATATATCATTGAAGGACAAACCGTTCAAAAAGACACTATAACATTACGAGTGATCAACTATCCAAATAAAGCAGTTCTCGAAGACATCATCCGAAAAAAATAAAGAAATAAAACTATAAATAGAAATCCGTTTTGTGAAAGCAAAACGGATTTTTTTTGTTAAAATTTATAATATGTCTAATTCAATTTACTTCAATTATTAACTACTTTTGCAATAAAAAAAATGGCTAGGTTCAAAGAAAACGATTTACCAAAAGCAAAACTCAACGCAAGTTCTCTAAATAAAGCTTTATTAATATTTAAATACGCCGACAACCACAAATGGAAGTTCTACCTAGGTTTAGGATTTCTATTATTAACTGGCGGAACCGCACTAGCCTTCCCAAAACTAATGGGGATTTTAATAGACTGTGTAAAAAATAACGATTTATCTAAAGCTAATTCGATAGCTTTAGGATTAGTTGGAATTCTATTTCTACAGTCTTTTTTCTCCTTTTTTAGAATTTCATTATTTGTAAATTACACCGAAAATACGCTGGCAAACTTACGATTAGCGCTTTATAGTAATTTGATAAAATTGCCAATGCCATTCTTTACTCAAAAAAGCGCAGGCGAATTAAACAGTAGAATCAGCACCGACATCAATCAGATTTCAGATACTTTGGCGACAACAATTGCTGAATTTCTAAGACAGTTTATTCTAATTATTGGAAGTTTTATATTATTGGCAAGCATAAATTTAAAACTGACATTAATGATGATTTCCATTGTTCCGTTAGTTGCAGTTGCTGCTGTTATTTTTGGTAGATTCATAAGGAAATATTCTAAAAACCTGCAAGATCAAGTTGCCGATAGTCAAAGCATTGTGGTAGAATCATTGCAAGCGATTACGGTTGTAAAAGCATTTGCCAACGAATGGTATGAAATTGCACGTTACAAAAACAAAATTTCAGAAGTTGTCAAAGTTGCCATCAAAGGTGGAAATTACCGTGGATATTTTGCGTCATTCATCATATTTTGCTTATTCGGAACCATTGTTGCTGTTGTTTGGTATGGTGTAACTTTGAGTATCAAAGGCGAAATGACCGTTGGAGATTTAATTTCATTTGTATTATACTCAACTTATGTAGGCGCATCTTCTGGCGGAATTGCTGAATTGTATACGCAAATTCAAAAAGCTGTTGGCGCAACCGAACGCGTTTTTGAATTACTAGACGAAACTCCAGAAAAAATTAATACTTCTCAAAATCAATCCACTGAAAAGATAAAAGGAAATGTTTCGTTTCAAAATGTTTCATTTTCTTATCCATCACGACCAGAAGTTCAGGTTTTAAAAGATGTAAATTTCACAGCCAATTTTGGACAGAAAATAGCTATTGTTGGTCCAAGTGGCGCAGGAAAATCAACTATCTCTTCACTCCTATTGCGTTTTTATGATATCGATGGCGGACAGATTTTAATTGATAACAAAAACATCTACGATTACGAATTAGAAAATCTTCGTGGAAACATGAGTATTGTTCCACAAGATGTGATATTATTTGGTGGAAGCATTCGCGAAAACATAGCGTACGGAAAACCAAATGCAACCGAAGAAGAAATTATGACTGCAGCAAAACAAGCAAACGCCTACGATTTCGTAAACGGATTTCCAGAAAAATTCGATACATTAGTCGGAGAACGTGGCATCAAACTTTCAGGCGGACAACGCCAACGAATTGCCATTGCTAGAGCATTATTGAAAAATCCAAGCATCTTAATTTTAGACGAAGCTACATCATCTTTAGACAGTGAAAGCGAAAAATTAGTACAACAAGCTTTAGAAAATTTAATGGAAGGAAGAACAAGTATCATCATTGCTCACCGACTTTCAACCATAAGAAGTGCTGATGCAATCTTAGTCCTAAACGAAGGCAAAATTGCAGAAAAAGGAACTCACAAAGAACTTATAGAAATTGAAAATGGTATTTATAAAAATCTGAGTAATTTGCAGTTCAGCGACTATTAAAATTTGTACCGCTAATTCGCAAATTAAATGAGAAATAATTAGCGAATTTGTGGTAAAAAAAAAATCCCAAGATAAACTCGGGATTTTGATATTATAAAATTATTATTTTTCTTTTCTTCTATTTCGCTCTGTTTTCAACAAGTTTAATTCTCTACTTGTTTGTCCAGCAACAGAAGTATTTTCTTCGGCACGACGAATTAAATAGGGCATCACATCGCGAACTGGTCCAAATGGTAAATATTTTGCAACATTATATCCATGAGCAGCTAAATTGTAACTGATGTTATCGCTCATTCCGTACAATTGCCCGAACCAAATTCGTTGGTCTTTAATTTCAATTGCATTAGCTTTCAACATTTCCATTAATTTATAGGAACTTTCTTCATTGTGCGTTCCAGCGAAGATTGCCATTTTATCAATGTGTTTCATCATATAATCAACTGCTGCATTGTAATTGTCATCTGTTGCTTGTTTTGACGCACAAATAGGTGTTGGATAACCATTTTCTTCGGCACGTTTGTGTTCTTTTTCCATGTAAGCACCACGAACAATTTTCATTCCGATGAAGAAATCATCGCGTTTTGCTCTTTCATGCAAACCTTTTAAATAATCCAATCTATCCCAACGATACATTTGTAACGTGTTGAAAACAATTACTTTTTCTTTATTGTATTTGCGCATCATGTCTTCTACCAAATCATCGGCGGCATCTTGCATCCAACTTTCTTCGGCATCAATTAACAACGCAACATCTTTACTGTGAGCCGTTTTACAAATAATTTCAAAGCGTTCTAAAACTCTATTCCATTCGGCTTGTTCATCAGGTGAAAGTGGCTGCTTCTCTCCTACTTTTGTGTATAAATCCAATCGACCTAATCCAGTTGGTTTAAAAACCGCAAACGGAATTGCTTGACGTTCTTTAGCAAATTCAACTGTTTTCAATGTCATTTCTAAAGCAGCATCAAATTGATTTTCTTCTTCTTTTCCTTCAACAGAATAATCCAAAACCGATGAAACGCCTTTGGTATACATTTTATCAACAACCGAAAGACAATCCATTTCATTTACACCACCACAAAAATGGTCGAAAACCGTGGCACGAATCAATCCGTCAACAGGTAAATGGGCTTTTAAAGCAAAATTGGTTACTGCAGTTCCAATACGAACAAGTGGTTCATTGGAAATCATTTTGAAAAGAAAATAAGCTCTATCTAATTCGGTATCGCTTTTTAAAGAGAAAGCAACTTCGGTATTGTTAAAAATTTTATCCATAATAAGTTAAAGAGTCGCAAAAATTAATTGCATCTTTATTTAAAAAAAACATGATTTATACTTGTACAAATGTAAAAAATAATACTTTTGAGTTTTGATAAACTTATAAAAATATTTTCGAATGAATTCTAAAACCGATTCTACCGCTGTAAATTCGAAATTTAAAATTGACAATGACAAAAGTTACTTTGATTCTATTGCGATTATTCTTTTTATAGGACTACTTTTTACTGATTTTATTCCAGATTTTGACGTTGTAGGTTATACCATTCCTGTGCATTATTTGTATTTAAGCATTCTCAACCTTGTGATGGGAGTTTTTATTTATTTTAATGCAGTTTTGTTGAGTACTGGTTTTTTTAATAAGATCAAGAAATCTTTTTTCATAAAAATATACTTTCTATTTTTAGCTCTTTGTGGTGTTTCTTTATTTTTTGCTCCCAACCTTTCCTTAAGTATTGTCAATATTTGTTATCTACTGATTTCATTTTTAACGATAATTCATTTTGGTATTTTATTGAATAATAGATTGTATTTAATTTATAAATTGGTGTTTGTTGTGGTTTTATTTACATTTTTTGAAACCTCAATTGCCTTGATAAATTTTCTAGAGCTATTAAAGATTAATGCGAGTGAGGCCTATAAAATAAGTTTGAACACAGGAAATATCAACATTTTCGCAGTGTCATTAAACCTCAAAATCCCTTTTGTTTTACTTGGGATTTTTACTTTTTCTGGTTATAAAAAATGGATTTCTATAATTGCTTTTTCAAGCTCTTGTTTAATTTTATTTTTAAACAATAATAAAGCTGCATTTTTAAGTTTGGGATTAATTGTGCTACTCTTTCTTGCATATAAAGCTGTAAAAACCAAAGCATATAAAAAGATAGGTCTTGTAGTACTTCTTTTAATAGTTGCAATGGGAGTTGCTTACTTAGTCACATCTGTCGATAAAGAAACTTCAGTTCCAACTTCAGCGGTAAACAAAGCCTCTGATAATACTGAATTTTCAATGTTAAATTCATTAGACAAAGAAGAATCTGCATCAAGTAGAATTAAGTTTTGGAGAAATGCCATAGAATTATCTAAGCAAAATTTATTTACAGGCGTTGGACTGGGAAATTATCAAGTCGAAATTTCACCTTATGACAATAAATTATTGAACAATGGAAGTGTAACAATCCATCCACATAATGATTTTATAGAAATACTTGTTGAAACAGGAATTGTTAATGCATTAATTTACTTCACCTTATTTATAACTCTCTTGGTTATAAACGTTAAAAAATTAAAATCAGAAGATACGGAAATACGAACTATTGCACTGCTAACTCTATTAATATTGCTAGTTTATGGAATTGATTCGCTATTTAATTTTCCGTTATATCAACCCACTGTTCAAATTGGATTTTGTATAATTATGATTTTCACACTACTAAATCAATCCGTAGAAGTTGAAGAATCTAATTTGCTTGTATCCAAAAAATATTTTATACCATCAATTCTATTGAGTTTAACGCTACTCTATTTTACTTTTGAAATTTTTAAAACTTACAAGTTAGAATTAGAAATTAAAAAGGACTACGCCTTAGAAAAACATCTAATTTCTGCCGATTATATTGCAAAAAATCTTCCTAAATATCCAAATATCAATAATGAAACTTATCCTTTTTTACAAAAATTAGGTGTTTATCATTACTATGAAGGGAATTTTGAAGAAAGTAAAAAAGTATTTGCACAATCAAAAAAAATCAATCCTTATTCAGGTGTAGAAGATTGGTATCTAAGTAAAATTCATGCAAAAACAAATATTGATAGTGCTCAATATTACATCAAAAAATCATTTGAATCGAGACCGAGAGATCTTAATTCTTATCTTGATCTTCTACATATTTCAAATATTAAAAAAGATACATTAGAAATTATAAATACGAATACTGTTTTTTCTTCTTATAGAGATGAACCTATGAATTATATTCATACTTCTAATGCTCTTTACAATTCGGGTTATGATATAAAGAAATTAAACCAATTTATAGCGGAAGGTTTGTCAAAATTCCCTCAAGATTCCTTGTTACTTGATAGGAAAGAAATGTTTCAAAAAATTCTTGATGTAAAAAACGGCGTTGTTACTTCTAGTAAAGCTAAAGTTCAAAGTGTAAAAAACGATGAAAATACTGCTGCTGACAAGCGATTAAATAATGTTGTGAACATGAATATTTATCTGCAAGAAGCCGCAAATTATGGGGCAAAAGGACAATTTGATTTGGCCTTAAAGAATTATCTATTGGTTTTAGAAAAATATCCAGATAATTTAGCCATTCATCAAAATATAGGACTTTGCAAATTTGAACAGAAAAAATTTAAAGAAGCAATTCCCTATCTAGAAAAATCATTAGGCGATCAAAACTTAAACGATGGAAAATCTGAATATTTTTTAGGGATTTGTTATTTGAATACCCAAAATAAAGCCAAAGGTTGTTCTTTTTTAAATACAGCAAAAAACAAAAAATATCCAAACGCTGCTCAAATAATTGAACAATATTGTAAATAAAATCACACTTTAAGTTTTTAATTTTAAGTTGCTTATCTAATATAATTCATTTTTTTGTTAAGCAATTTTCAAGGCCTTTTTATAACGATTAAATACATAAAAAATGTCTTTTTTTTCGTTATAAAAAAGCTTCGATTTATTTTAACCACAAATTTCTATATACTTTATTTTTATCGTAATCAGATGCTTGTTTTTCTATATTGAAGTATCGGTTTCCTCTTGGATCGTTTCCTACACCTGCCAAATAAGCCCAATTTCCCCAATTGCTACATACATCATAATCAATGAGTTGTTGTTCAAAATAAGCTGCGCCATAACGCCAATCTAGTTTTAAATCGTTGCATAAATAACTAGCCACATTTTGACGTCCGCGATTGCTCATAAATCCTGTGAGTTTTAATTCTTTCATGTTGGCATCAACAAAATCAACTCCAGTTTCACCATCAATCCATTCTTGTAATTGGTGCGTGTTGTGCTTGTTTACTGGAATTCCTTTATTCTGAATTCCAGCTTGCTGAAAGAATTTGGCGTTGTATTTTTTCATCATAAATCTAAAATAATCACGCCATAACAATTCCAAAACCAACCAATAAGTCGAATCATTTGCTCCAAATTTTAGCTCATATTTTCTGAGTTCATCATAAATAAATCTCGGAGAAATACATCCCAAACCTAACCATGCAGAAAATTTTGAAGAATAATCGGCGCCAACCAATCCGTTTCTGGTTTCTTTATATTCTGAAATGCATTTGGTTTTAAAGAAATAGTGATTTAATCTTGCAATTGCTTCGGTTTCGCCACCTTTAAATTGTAAAACAGCTCTTGAATCTATTGGTTCAAAATTTAATCCTAATTCTTCTAATGTAGGCAATTTTAAAGGTTCGATTTCTGGAGATTTTATTTCTTTTGGTTCTTCAAAAGCAACTCTTATTACAGCATCTTTCTCTGTTTTTTTTCTGAAAGCAGTAAAAACATCAGGAATATCTTTTATTGAAAATGGCAAATCTTCGGCATGATATAATGTGCTTGTGCTAAATGTTTTTAGTTCGCATTTCAACTTAAATAATTCGTCTTGTACTCTAGCTTCTGTTTGCTTTTCTTCATAAGAAACTTCTCTTTTAGCAAAGACTTTACTAACCTTATATTCTTCTACAATTTTCGGAAGTTCTACTTCGGGTTTTCCTTTTAGAATTATTAATCCAGAACCAATTGCTCTTAAATTTTTATCCAAATCAACTAGTGATTCTAATAAAAATTGTGCTCTAAAATTTCCAGTTTTTTGGAATCCAAATTCGGTGGTAACAAAATCAGCATCATCAAAACAATACACCGGAATGATTTCATTGCTCTGTGAAATTGCTTTAATCAATGTTTCATTATCATGTAAACGTAAATCGGTTTTAAACCAAACTATTGAGGTTCTCATATTTTTACTTTTTTTCCTGCAAGGTTTTAAAAACCTTGTAGGTTTGATATTTATTTAGAATACCTACAAGGTCAAAAAAGACCTTGCAGGATTTATAGTTCATTTATATTTTTCAAATAATAATCAGCTTGTTGCAACAACGCTGTTTTGTCTTCGGGTTTCATTTTTCGCCACACGTTATACATCATTCCGATTCTTGGATTTATGCCTAATTTATCTTCGTTTCTATCATAAAAATTCCAATACAAACTGTTGAATGGGCACGATTTTTCTCCAGTTTTTAGGGCTTTTTTGTAAAAACAACTGCCACAATAATGACTCATTTTATCAATATACGAAGCCGAACTTACATAAGGTTTTGTGCCCACAATTCCGCCATCGGCAAACTGACTCATGCCGCGAGTATTAGTAATTTCAACCCATTCGAAGGCATCAATGTAAATTCCGAGATACCAAGCGTCTATTTCATCTGGATGAATTCCTGCTAAAAGTGCAAAATTTCCGGTAATCATTAATCGCTGAATGTGATGTGCATAAGCATAATTTAAAGATTGTTTTATCGCATCTTTCATGCAATTCATTTTGGTATTTCCTGTCCAAAACCAATCGGGTAATTTCTCTTGATTGTTGAAGAAATTCATGGTGGCAAATTCGGGCATTTTGTTCCAATAAATTCCGCGCATGTACTCACGCCAACCAATTATTTGACGCACAAAACCTTCTAATTGATTGAATTCTATTTCGTTTGGACGCTTTTTCCATTCTTCAATACATCGGTCTATAGCTTCTTGCGGCGAAATCATTTTTACGTTCATCGAAAATGAAATTCTAGAATGATATAATGACCATTCATTTGGCGTCATTGCATCTTGATAACTTCCAAATAGTTGCAAGCATTCAGTAGCAAAAAAATCTAATAATTCTAAAGATTGTACTCTATTTATTGGCCAAACAAAGTTTTTCGCATCAATTGTTCCAATGGTTTTTACATCGGTTTTTGTTATTTCTTGATAAATATTGGATACATCATTATTAAAAACTAATGGATCTGTTGGTTTATGATTTTTGGGTAACTTCAATCGGTTTTCACCATCATAATTCCATTGACCTGTGAGTGGTTTATCGCCTTCCATCATTACGTTGTGTTTTTTTCGCATGGCACGATAAAAACTTTCCATCAAATAGGTTTTCTTGCCCTCAAAGAAATCTCCGAGTTCATTTCGAGTTGTAAAAAAATGTTCCGAATCGACAACCGAACTTGTAATTGAAATGGATTCACAAAGTTTTTTTAAATCTAAATCAACTCGATATTCATCCGGTAATTGGTATTCAAAATGAGTAAAATTGTTTTTTAAAATTATGTTTTGAATATTTTTTTCAAAGGATTGTAAGTTATCATTATCATTTAGATGAATATAGATAAACTTATGATTTTTAGACAATAAGTCATTTTTAAATTCTTGCATTGCAGCGAAAATTCCAACAACTTTTTGAATGTGATGATTGGCGTAATCAGTTTCCGATCGAACTTCCATCATTACATAAGTAACCGAATCATCAACCGTTTTAAACCAGGTATGATTGCTGTTTAATTGATCGCCGAGAATTAATTTTAAAGTTTTTGACATTTACTTTTTTTTTGAACCATTAAGGAATTAAGAAAAATTAAGTTTTAAAAGTCTTAATGAAACTTAATATCTTAATGGTTTTAAATTATTTATTCATTCTACATTTATCACTACAATATTTCACTTCGTCCCAAACTTTTTCCCATTTTTTGCGCCAAGCAAATGGCTTTTGGCAAACAACACAGATTTTATTTGGTAGGTTTTGCTTTTTTACTCCGCGCATTTTTAGGTTTATTTGGATTACTAACGTGCTTTTTTAAAATTCGCTTTCCTTCTTCTTTTACATCATCTTTTTTTCTAAAACTCCAAACAATATCGCTTGCTTTTTTTCGAGTTTCATCAATATCTACTATTGGAAATGGATAATCTTTTCCTATTTCACAATTATAAAATTGTTGTTCAATTGCGTTTAATTTCCAAGGTTCATGAATCAATTCTACTGGAATTTCGGCTAATTCTGGTACCCATTTTTTAATAAAAATTCCATCTGCATCATGATCTTCGGAGTTCTTAATTGGATTGTAAATTCTAATCGTATTTATTCCAGTTGTTCCCGATTGCATTTGTATTTGCGGATAATGGATTCCGGGTTCGTAATCTAAAAATTGTCTTGCCAAGAAATGTAATTCACGCCAATCTTGCCATAAATTAAAGGTGAAAAACGAAACCACCATGGCTCGCATTCTAAAATTTACGTAACCTGTTTGAACCAAACATCGCATGCATGCATCCACAATTGGAACACCGGTTTTGCCTTCTTGCCAAGCTTTTATAAATAGTTCATTCTTAGGTTTTATCAAGGAATCATAAGCTCGATTTACATTTTCAAATTCCATTCTACATTCGTCTTCAAACTTTTGCATAAAATGACAATGCCAATGCAAACGAGAAACAAAATTTAACATCGCTCGTTTGTTGGGCGACGCTTCATAATGTTGATTGGTATATTGATAAATCATTCGCATACTGATGTTTCCATAAGTCAAATAAGGTGATAATCGGCTGCAGCCTTTTCGACTCAATTCGGGTTTAGAAATATGCTTACTGTAATTTACGTGGCGCTCTTTTGCGAAACTATCCAAATAACGCCAAGCCCAATATTCACCGCCTTCCTGAAAGTTTTTGTTTCGAGTTGTAATCTCTTTTGGAAGTTCTTCGCCTTTTAAATTTTGATATAAATCTGCTTCTAAATTTTCAAACTGAAACGTATTTAAATCAACCATTTTGGGTTCGGCTCGCATTTCTTGTTCCCAACGTTTGTCCCAATCGCTTCTTGATTTTAACATTCTAATTACACCATGCATTTGTGATTGTTTCCATTGAATTTTATTTGAATCAAAAAAACTTTGCATTGCAATATCTCTATCGAAAGTAACTTTGTTTCCAATTTCTTGATGTGAGAAAACCGATTTGATATCGTATATTTTCGTTAATTCTTCAAAAACTACATTCACTTCATTATGAAAAAAATAGATTTGTGTTTCAACCGATTTTAATCTGGCTTGCATTTCTTGAATCGATTCGTAAACAAAACGGCAATGACGCACATCAGAATCGTCATAATTCATAACCGAAGGTTCGAAAAAATAAACAAAAACAACCGGAATTTCCTCTTTTTGAGCCAAATAAAGTGGTTCGTGATCTGTAAAACGTAAATCACGTTTGAACCAAACAATATTTATAGTTTTTTTACTCAATTTTGTATTAATGAGGTGATTTCTTTATCGGGTTTTGCGTAGCTTAATCGGTCTAGTTGTATGGTTTTATGATAACTATCTAAACCAGAGCAAGTGATTGAATTGGCTTTCTCGATATCAATAAATCCATCTTCTAATAGGCAATTTTCTGGAATGTAAATTTGTACAATTTCTCCAACAATCATCGTTGTGTTATTTATAGAAATATCAATTTTTTCTTTAAATTCAATACCTAATTGTACATTACTTTCAACTACAAATGGTGCAAAAAAATCATTCTTGTATTCTGAATTTAAACCTGTTGCATCAAATTCTGAAACTCCTTTATCATATCTGGCAGAAGTTTGATGTGCTTTTTTAAAAATAGATTCGTTAATGTGATTTATGGTATAAAAACCTGTATCTAAAATATTGCGCATTGTATCACGTTCTGGTGGACTTGGCCGAAAAATCATTCCTATTAAAGGCGGATTTGCTCCAAGATGAAAAAACGAACTAAATATTGACAGATTTTTATTCTTGTTTTCATCGGAAGTTCCAACCAATGCAACACTTTTAAATCCACCTAAACTATTAATTAAGTGAACACGTTTTTGCTTTTCAAGTTGCAAAATCTGATTGTAATCGATATGAATTTGTGACATTTTACTTTGAGATTAACCTATGTGAACCCACTTTTTATCGCTGTTTAACTTGAATGTTCCAAGATGTTCTTTGTTCCATTCGTTTGGCGCAATTAAGGAAAGAGAATTTGTTCCGTCATTGTTGGCGTACAAATGATAAATTTCCCCAATTACAGGTTCGAAAGAGAATTTGGCGTTGTAAACCAACTCGTTCCATTCGAATTCTTGCATCAACTTTTCATATTGTAGTTTGAGTTCGCTAAACTTGTTTTCAAACTCTTTATTTACAGTGCTTATTCCTCTGCTTTTCCAAGAAACTACATCGTCCATTTTGATAACAGGCGCGCCAACACTTGTTGAATACGACAACAAACTCGCGTTGTAACCTTCATCTTCAGAAAAAACTACATTATCTGGCTTTTTACTTTCCATTATCGTTTCGAAATTTTATTATTTGAAATAGAACGTTGTAAATTGCATTTGAATCGGTCAATACCTTCTACTCTTTTGGCAACATGTTTGGTTTTGCAATTTTCAACACGTTCACGCCATAGCTTATAACTACTGAATTTTAGTTCTTTCTTCATCAGCGCTTTTACATCAGCTTCGGCTAAACCAAATTGGAATTTTATGGCATCAAAAGGCGTTCTGTCTTCCCAAGCCATTTCAATAATTCTATCTATCTGAATTTCAGTTAGTTCTTTTTTATCTATGTTCGCTATAATTGGTTTCAAAATCTTTTGTTTAATTATTTCTAATAAATATTAAACAAAAGTAATCAATTTTTACAAATGGTAATCATTTTAAAACAAAAAAATAAGTTAATTTTCAATCCTTCGACTTTAAATAATATCCTTATTTTTGCAAAATATAAAACACACTATGCAATCAATTGTAGCAAACGGATATTCTATTTATTTTAATGAAGCTGGATACGATCAAATCAATAAATCAATTGTAGAAAACAAGTATTCTTCTATTTTTATTTTGGTTGATGAACATACAAATGAGTATTGTTTGCCAAAATTACTATCCCATTTAGCTACAGAAATTTCGATCGAAATTATAGAAATAGAAGCTGGTGAAGAAATTAAAAACATTACAACTTGTCTAGAAGTTTGGTCGGTTTTATCTGATCTTGGAGCAGATAGAAAAAGTGTTTTAATCAATCTTGGTGGTGGAGTGATTACTGATATTGGCGGATTTATAGCATCTACTTTTAAACGAGGAATCGATTTTATTAATGTTCCTACCACTTTATTAGGAATGGTTGACGCTTCAATTGGTGGCAAAAACGGTGTTGATTTGGGTAATTTAAAAAATCAAATTGGCGTTATTAATGTTCCGAAAATGTTACTTATTGATACCCAATTTCTTGAAACTTTGCCACAAAATCAAATGAAATCGGGATTGGCAGAAATGTTGAAACACGGATTGATTTATGATAAAAAGTATTGGGAGATGTTTTCTGATTTGAGTTTGCTGAATTCTGACGATTTGGATTTATTGATTTATCGTTCGATTGAAATTAAAAACGAAATTGTAAAACAAGATCCAACCGAAAACGGAATACGAAAAGCATTGAATTTTGGTCATACTTTAGGTCATGCTATAGAAAGTTATTTGCTAGAAACCACTACTCCATTATTACACGGTGAAGCAATTGCTATTGGAATGATATTAGAAAGTTATATTTCTAAGGAAAAAGATTTGATTACAAATGAAGAATTTTTAGAGATAAAAAAGGTAATAACATCTATTTTTGAACCGCATTCTTTTAGTTCAAATGACATCATTTTAATACAAGAATTACTGATTCACGACAAGAAAAACGAGTACGGACAAGTACAATTTGCACTCTTAAAAAATATTGGAAATACAGCAATTAATCAATCGGTTGAAAGTGAATTAATTATTGCAAGTTTTAACAATTATAATTCATAACATTTTTTTAATAAAATACTTGCAATTCGCTTGTTTTATTTTTTACATTTGTCCTGATGAATAAAAAGAATAGTACCAATAGAAATAGCCAATTTTTGCTAAAAACCAATGCTGGATTTCAAGTGTTGTGCGTAGCATTTTTGACTTCTATAAAAATGATATTAAACCTTATTTTAGACATTATTAAAACTGATACTATTAAGTTACCGATAGTTTATGCTAATATTAGAGTTTGAATTGCAGATTAATTCGCCATTTTATTAATCTCAAAAACATTTAAAACACTAATGAATACAAAATATTTCGACTTAATCAATCAAACGTATTACTTTCCACAAGAAGAATTTACTTTAAATAAAGACAGCACATTACAATTTCATAACATCGATTTGATGAAATTGGTTGAGCAGTATGGCACGCCTTTAAAATTTACTTATTTGCCACAAATTTCTAATAACATTAAGAAAGCCAAAAACTGGTTTAGAAATGCTATGGAAAAAAATGCTTACGAAGGTAAATACTACTATTGCTATTGTACCAAAAGCTCTCATTTTGAATACATTATGAATGAAGCTTTCAAAAACAATATTCACGTAGAAACTTCATCGGCATTTGATATTAATATTGTAGAAAATTTACTTGAAAACGGTAAGATTAATAAAAGCACCTATATTATATGTAATGGTTTTAAAAGAGATCAATACATCACTAATATTGCTCGATTGATTAATACAGGACACAAAAATACTATTCCGATAATTGATAATTACGAAGAGTTAGATTTGCTTCAAGCAGAAATTAAAGGTAAATTTAAGATCGGAATTAGAATTGCTGCCGAAGAAGAGCCTAAATTTGAGTTTTACACTTCTCGATTGGGAATTGGTTACAAAAACATTTTGGCTTTCTACAAAAAACAAATCCAGGAGAATGATAAATTGGAGTTGAAAATGCTTCACTTTTTTATCAATACTGGAATAAATGATACCGCATACTATTGGAACGAATTAGTAAAATGTATCAAAGTTTATATTCAACTTAAAAAAGAATGTCCTTCGCTAGATGGATTAAACATTGGTGGCGGATTTCCTATAAAAAATTCATTGGCATTCGAATACGATTACCAATATATGATTGACGAAATTATCAATCAAATTAAGATTGCTTGTGACGAAGCTGAAGTTGATGTGCCAAATATTTTTACCGAATTTGGTTCGTTTACTGTAGGTGAATCTGGCGGAGCAATTTATCAAGTTTTATATCAAAAACAACAAAATGATAGAGAAGCTTGGAACATGATTGACAGTTCGTTTATAACAACTTTACCAGATACTTGGGCGATAAACAAACGTTTTATTTTGCTTGCCATAAATAGATGGAATGATACTTATGAACGCGTTTTACTTGGTGGAATGACTTGTGATAGTGATGATTACTACAATTCTGAACAAAACATGAATGCCATTTATTTGCCAAAATACAATAAAGAAAAGCCATTGTATATCGGATTTTTTAATACTGGAGCTTATCAAGAAACGATCGGTGGTTATGGTGGTTTGCATCACTGTTTGATTCCGCAACCAAAGCACATTTTGATCGATCGTGATAAAAATGGAATTTTGGCAACCGAAGTTTTCTCTGAACAACAAACAGCAGAAGACGTTTTAAAAATCTTAGGATACAACCAAAAGTAAATCGAAATTAAATTTCAAAAAACAGTTTGAATTTTTAGAAAAATAGTTTTTCTTTGATGTTCAAACGACATAAATAAACATTAAACAAAGAAAATGAGCAAAGGACCAATAAGTCAGTTTATTGAGAAGAATTACCTTCATTTCAATGCAGCAGCTTTAGTAGATGCAGCCAAAGGATATGAACAACATCTTCTTGAAAATGGAAAAATGATGATAACTTTAGCTGGTGCAATGAGTACAGCAGAGTTAGGAAAATCTTTGGCAGAAATGATTCGTCAAGATAAAGTACATATTATTTCTTGTACAGGAGCCAATCTTGAAGAAGATATTATGAATTTAGTAGCTCACAATTCATACAAAAGAGTTCCAAACTACAGAGATTTATCTCCGCAAGAAGAATGGGATTTACTTGAAAATCATTACAATAGAGTAACTGATACTTGTATTCCAGAAGAAGAAGCTTTTAGAAGATTACAATCGCATTTATTTGATATTTGGAACAATGCTGACTCTAAAGGAGAACGCTATTTTCCGCATGAATTTATGTATCAAATGATTAACTCTGGAGTTTTAGAACAGTATTATGAAATAGATCCTAAAGATTCTTGGATGGTTGCAGCTGCAGAAAAAAACTTACCAATTGTAGTTCCAGGATGGGAAGACAGTACAATGGGAAATATTTTTGCATCATATTGTATTAAAGGTACATTCAAACCTACTACAATGAAAAGCGGAATTGAATACATGATGTGGTTGGCAGATTGGTATCCTAAAAACTCTAGTGGAAAAGGAGTTGGATTCTTCCAAATTGGTGGAGGAATTGCTGGAGATTTCCCAATTTGTGTTGTACCAATGTTGTACCAAGATATGGAAATGCATGATGTTCCTTTTTGGAGTTATTTCTGTCAAATATCTGATTCAACAACAAGTTATGGTTCGTACTCTGGTGCAGTTCCAAACGAGAAAATTACTTGGGGTAAATTAGACATTCACACTCCAAAGTTCATTATTGAGTCGGATGCGACTATTGTTGCTCCATTAATTTTTGCTTATTTATTGGACCAATAAATACATTTATGAAATTGCCCTTAAAGGTGATAACAAACATGACCTACTAAAATAATATTGTACTTATATGAAAAGAATTATTGTTGATTATGCTAAGCTAACTGGCGATATTTTAAATTTACTAGTTGATAAATTTCCAGAAGGATATGATGATAGCGATATCATCCGATTTAGAAATGCACAAAACGAATTAGTTGAAGCTGTTGAAGTACGTACAGAAGATACTATTTATTTAGTTAAAGTAAGTACTAAATTGGCGAGCAGAATGGAAAAATTTGATGAAGATGACGATTTAGATTCAGTAATCGAACCAATCATTCCAATTGCAGGAATTGATGAAGATGATGATGCATCAAGCGATGATGATGATATTGAAGAAGAATTGCTAAAAGATAAAGGTGGATCTGACGATGGCGATGACGACGATGACGACGATGACGAACCATCAGACAACTTTGACGACGATGACGACGAAGAATAGATAATTAAAAATTCAATATTTTAAAACCCAAATTCCAATTGATAATTTTTATTGGAATTTGGGATTTTTTATGGACCAAATTTTGGAATTTGGATTTTATTCTTTTGGAATTTTCCTAAAGATATCTTTCTTCAAAAATTCTTTGGTGGTGATTTTGATGTCCAATTATTATAAAACCTAAAGCTCTAACCGACATTTGATTGTTATTTGCAGTTCCAATTCGAAGTAATTTATCTTCATTGAAAGATTTGAAAAGTAATAATGTTGCGTGTCTTACCGCCGATAATTCGGTTAGTAAATCCATGATAGTTCTGCTATTTGCATTGGCTTCATCCACATAATCATTTTCTTCAAAACCTGGTAAATCGGTTTTATCATTTCTTGCAAATCGCAATGCGCGATAGGCAAAAATTCGTTCGGCATCAATTAGGTGCAAAATGATATCTTTGATAGTCCATTTACCTTCGGCATATCGATAATCAAATTTATCCATCGGAATATCTTGCACAAATTTGATAAAGCGATGCAAGGAAATTTCTAATTCCTCTTGCAAAGTATATTCATCAGAAACTTGTGAAATATAATTTGCATAAAATGGTGCATATTCGTTGGGTTGTAATTGGTTTGGTTTCATTTGATTATTGAGTAAATGATTTGATATGTCAGAAACTGTGGGTTAAGACTTGAAAATCAAAAATACAAAACAAACTTTAAATTGATCCCTTAAAACCGAAATTTCTTATAGGTACGATCAGCCATTGCCTCATTTATTCACCAGCCCAGTCATCCATGATTACCTGTTTGATATTTGGGTTTGGATATAAAGTTAAAATGATTATAAAAACAGTAATTCCAATCAAAATTTACAAATAAAAGAAGTTTATTTATTCTTTTCTTGACTTCTTTTCCCTCCAAAATGAATAAACAAATTAAATGCAATATTTGTCACTTTTCTATCCGTAGTTTTTAAAATCGAATTTAGTCCCCATTCATATCTTGTCCCTAAACTAATTTTATTACTAATCTGATATCTAAAATCAAAAAATAAGGAAGAAAAATTTGTGGTTTCAGTACTTATATTTTTAGTGCCAGTTGCGGTTTTAAGTTCGGGATTAAACAAATAATTTTGCATGAGCCCTGTACTTAAATTCATACTCTTGCCAATGTCAAACATGGGCCCAATATATAAGGCTAAATTTCCAGTTGTAAATTCTCCGCTTAAGCCTGGACTTATTGCTACATCTCCATAATTACGCCATGAGCCATCAATCTGGGAATAGATAGATAGCCTATTGGTAATTTTTCTGCTAAAATAAAAACCGCCTCCTACGCCAACATGATTAAGATCATCATTCAAGCCAAAAAAATTGGTAGATAATATAGCGCCAAATTTATTTTTTGATGGTGTGATGTCTTGTGCAACTAATGTTGTTATTGTTGCACAAAGTAATGTGAGTGTTAAAAATGATTTCTTCATAAATTGAATCTAAAGATTATTGATTTATTTAGAATTAAACTTTAACTTAAAACGATGCCAACCATTCAGCTGTTTTAGTCACTAATAATGGGTTAAATTTATCTTGCATAATTTGGGCATAGTTGCCTGAATGCTTAAGCTTAATCCCTTCCTCCATAGAACCTACTAAGGCAAATGCATGATCGGTACCTTCTAAAATAATGGCTTTAGAGTGCTTGGCATTTTTTGCGTTTGTCCAACCAAGCATAGCGGTTGCATACTCTTTATCAATCGCCTCAAAATCGGAAGTTCCATATATGATAAGGATTGGGCAGGTTACTTTTTCCCAGTACTTTTTAGGGTCTATCTTATTCAATTCTCTATTAAAAGCTAATGACCTATAAATAATGGTGTTGTCTTTTTCATTCCAGCCAAAAACTTGTTGTAGCACGGGATCATATTCTGGTTTGTCTTTAATGATTTGCTGTGGTGTTTTATTCTCGTCAAAAATTGCTGTAATCACTTCTTTAGTGTAATTTTTATATTCTAAAGCTACATCTGGGCTATTGCCCGATTGCAACAAACTTCTGTTTATAATTTCGGGATAATAGCTTCCAAAATTGGTAGTTAATGTGCCATAAACCATTGCACCTTTAACGGCAGGATTAGTGCTTGCAAGTATTGGTGTAATCATACCGCCCATACTGTGTCCAAAGAGGTAGATTTTTTTGGAATCGATGGTTTTGTTTTTCATTAAAGATTCTAAACCTGTTTGAAATTGCTCAAGTTCTTGATTAAAAGTCATTTGATCGCAGGTAGTAAATTTTCCTTCACTGTCACCTGCACCTGGTTTGTCAATTCGCATAACGGCACAACCTTGCAATGTCATTTCGTTGCAAAATTGTTCGTATGGGTCTTTTTCTGGCAGCTCAATCACCGATTCGCACATATTTCCTTGAATAAAAAGGATAGCTGGTAATTTACCCGAAGCATTAACCGGTTTTGAGAGTAAGGTTCTTAAATAACCGAATGAAGTTTTAATTTCACCATATTCATAATGAATACCTTGTTTAGTTTTGCTTACTTTTGCTTTTGCAGTTGTTCTTAACTGCACAAAAGCTTTATTTCTCCAAACTTTATATGCAACAGAATTACCCACGGTTATTTCTGATAATGGTGGACTGGTAAATGTGCTTACATCAGCAATAGGAGTGCCATTGATTTCTACAATGATATCTCCTTCTTTTATTCCAGCACTTTCTGAAGTAGAGTTTGGAACAACGCCTTCAACAAAAACTCCTTGATCACCATTAAAAGATTTTTCTTGCTTTATTTCAGCAGTTAAGATTTGGTAGCGAAACCCATTTGAATATTTTCTTTTTAGAACTTGCGCATTGAGAGAACTCATAATAGTGCAAAGTAGAAGTAGCGAATAAATTGTTTTTTTCATAATTTTTAAGATTATTAATTCATTTTTTTGATCTTGACCGTTTAAATTTGTTATAGTGTTTTTACGGTTGTGTCATCTAAACTATAGGTTTTGGCGGTTGTTTTTTCAGTAGTCATTATTTAGTTTGATATAATGCAATTCTGTTTCCTTCTGTATCTTCAAATTCGGCAACAAGTCCAATTCCATTGTCTGTTTTGGGATATAAAATTTGTCCACCATTTGAGGTAGCTAATTTTAGTGTTTCATCAATATTTTCTGTATTGAAGTAAATCAAAACTCCATCTTTTGTCGGTTTATAGATTTCTCCTTTTGCTAATGCACCTGAAATTCCTGAATTTTCGACAGCAAATGGAAACAATGCCATTTCATTATTGTCAATGGTTTCTTTGTCAAAGTCAAAGTGGAACACAGCGTTGTAAAACTTTATTGCTCTTTCAATGTCAGTCACTGGGATTTCAAAATAAACAACTGGGTTTGATTTTTTTGTCATAAGATTTTTGTCAGTTTGTTTAATTGTTGTTTTTGGATTGACGCCACAAGAAGTTAGAATTTGAATTAACACTCCGAAAATTATTGTTGTCAGTATGTTTTTAGTTCTGTTCATTTAACTTATTCTGTCCATTTACAGGTCGTTTTAAAATTCTCCCTTCAACACATCCACACCAATGGCATATCCATAAACTTTTCCATTGGCATCTTTGTAAATTCTTATTTTATTGAAAGCCATTCCTAAATTGACAATCGCCCAGTTTTCTATAGGCGATGGTTTTTTTGTATCTTCAAAATTAAAAACTGATGCTTTTGCTAGTTACCGTTGCACCCTTCTGATTGGTAGTTTCTGTATGAAACACAATAGTTCCCTTTTCTTCATTAATAAATATTTCATCAATTGGCTCATCTCCTTTTTTTACGATACTTACTTCATTACCATCCTTACACTTGTAATCTATTTTTATAGCGGTAATTTCATTATTCGAATTCCGTTTTATTTTGGATGTATTTAACTGAATCTCATATTTCTTTTCTAAAATTTCAGTAATTCGTTTTATTTCAACATCAGTCGAAGATTTGTTGATTGAAAAATCTGCTAACTTGGCATTAACAGTTTCTTGTTTGTTGTTGTTTTCTTTTTGTTGCGC
>NZ_DQDX01000174.1:5848-6407 GCF_003525665.1 Flavobacterium sp. | reverse complement strand
TTCTAAAACTAATTCTTCTAAGTTTTGAAAATTTATAATGAATTCTATATCATTTGTTCGTAAAAATGAAATCCTCAAACGTTTGATTTGTGTTAGATTTATGATTGATTCAATTTGCTCTTTATTAGGTTCGTGCAAAGTTATTTCTTCAATATTTGGGAATTCAAAAATCTGTTTCCAATTTTTATCTTCCTTATTTATTGTTACAATTTTCACATCACTCTTATTATTATATTTTTTATCTAAAGAATAGGAATATCTTTCATCGTTTGGAATGATTGTCCAATAATCTTCAGTTCTATCTAAAAAATCAGCGAAATGATGTCTCATATTTTTTTACTATTGCTGCTAACTTGTATATAAGTTTGACTCCGTCATCCTAATACACCCAATTCAGGTATGACTAGTTTAACAAAACCAAATTTAAATTTCTCAAATATATAAAAAATCCCTAACTGCTTTAACACAATTAGGGATTTTAAATTTTATATAAAAACGTTTTACTGTTTCTCAATCCACAACCTCGCATTCACAAATGCTTCAATCCATGGCGAAACTT
>NZ_DQDX01000174.1:0-5665 GCF_003525665.1 Flavobacterium sp. | reverse complement strand
GCTTCAATCCATGGCGAAACTTCATCGTTGCTGTCTTTTGGATAATGTGCCCAATTCCATGGAAACGTTGAGCGCTCAATGTGTGGCATCATCACTAAATGTCTTCCTGTTGTGTCGCATAGCATTGCAGTGTTGAAATCAGAACCATTTGGATTGGCAGGATAACCTTCGTAACCATATTTGGCTACAATATTGTACTGACTTTCGTCATAAGGTAATTTGAATTTTCCTTCACCATGTGAAACCCAAACACCCAATGTCGTTCCGGCCAACGTAGATAACATCACCGAATGATTTTCTTGCACTTTCACCGATGTAAAAATACTTTCGTGTTTGTGCGAATCGTTGTGTTGCATTTTTCCGTGAATTTCATGCTCCGGATTTACCAATTCTAATTCCATAAACAATTGGCAACCATTACAAATTCCGACAGATAAGGTATCTTCACGTTTAAAGAAATTCTTCAAAGCCGTATTTGCTTTTTCGTTGTATTTGAATGCTCCAGCCCAACCTTTAGCCGAACCCAAAACATCCGAATTTGAAAATCCACCAACAGCTCCAATAAACTGAATGTCTTCCAGAGTTTCTCTTCCCGAAATCAAATCGGTCATGTGAACGTCTTTTACATCAAATCCGGCTAAGTACATCGCATTCGCCATTTCTCGTTCAGAATTACTTCCTTTTTCACGAATAATCGCTGCTTTCGGACGTGGTTTAGATTCATCAATAATTGGCGCTAATCCAGTAAAATGACTTGGAAAAGTATAACTTAACGCTTGATTTCCTAAATTATCAAATCGTTCTTTTGCTTTGTTGTTTTTTGTTTGTTTTTGGTCGAGTAGGAACGAGGTCTTGAACCAAGTATCTCTATAATTTTCAATATTTAAATTCCAAATTCCAAAATCTAACGAAGGTATATTTTGTACAGAACCAATCTTGAAAATTTCCATTCCTTCAAATGCTTTTTCAAAAATAGTATCGTCATTTGCTTGAAGCACAATTCCGATATTTTCTGCAAATAGAATTTTGACTAAATCTTTTTCTTCAAATGCATCAAAAGAAATTTTAGCACCCAAATTCACATCGGCAAAACATAGTTCTAATAATGTTGTGATTAATCCACCACTTCCAATGTCGTGTCCTGCAACAATTTGATTGTCTTTTATTAAATCTTGAATCGCATTGAAAGCACGTTTAAAGAAATCAGCATCTTTAATCGTTGGTGTTTCAGAACCAATTTTGTTCAAGGTTTGAGCAAATGAACTTCCGCCCAATTTAAACTCATCTTGCGATAAATTGATGTAATAAATCGAACCACCATTTCTTTGTAAAACTGGTTCAACCACTTTAGAAATCGCATCACAATTTCCTGCAGCCGAAATAATTACCGTTCCTGGAGCGATAACTTCACCATCAGCATATTTTTGTTTCATAGAAAGTGAATCTTTTCCAGTCGGAATATTGATTCCCAATTCGATTGCAAATGTAGAACAAGCTTCAACAGCTTCGTATAATCGAGCGTCTTCACCTTCGTTTTTACATGCCCACATCCAGTTGGCAGAAAGTGAAACACTTTTTAAATTATCTTTTAATGGTGCAAAAACAATATTCGATAACGCTTCGGCAATAGCATTTCTACTTCCAGCTTTTGGATCAATCAACGCCGAAATAGGAGCGTGACCAATAGAAGTAGCAATTCCTTCTTTTCCATTATAGTCTAAAGCCATCACACCAACATTATTCAATGGCAATTGCAATGGTCCAACACATTGTTGTTTGGCTACTTTTCCGCCTACGCAACGATCGACTTTGTTGGTCAACCAATCTTTACATGCAACAGCTTCAAGTTGTAAAACATTTTCTAAATAAGCCGGAATATTTTCTTCAGAATACTCTAAATCAGCATAATTTCTTGTGATGGTTTTGTCGGCCATAATGGTTTTTGGCGAACTTCCAAACATATCTTCTAGAGCGAAATCCATTGGTTTTTCGCCAGTAGTTTTACTTTCAAATGTAAATCGGTGATCACCAGTGACGTCACCCACTTGATACATAGGTGAACGTTCTCTATCGGCAATGCGTTGCAACGTATCAATGTCTTTCTGACCAATAACCAATCCCATACGTTCTTGCGATTCGTTACCAATTATTTCTTTAGCCGAAAGCGTTGGATCACCAACAGGCAATTTGTCTAAATCAATTAATCCGCCAGTTGCTTCTACTAGTTCTGACAAACAATTTAAATGTCCACCAGCGCCGTGATCGTGAATAGAAACTATCGGATTTTCATCACTTTCTACCATACCACGAATAGCGTTAGCAGCACGTTTTTGCATTTCAGGATTCGAACGTTGGATTGCGTTTAATTCGATTCCAGAACCAAAAGCTCCGGTATCGGCAGATGAAACTGCGGCGCCACCCATTCCGATTCTATAATTTTCACCACCAAGAATTACAATTTTATCACCAACTTTTGGCTCGTGTTTTTGTGCTTGTGATAATTTTCCATATCCAATTCCACCAGCTTGCATGATTACTTTATCATAACCAAGTTTTCGAGAGTCAACTCCGACAGAGTTTTGAACTCTGTCGGAGTTATTGTTTTCTTGATGTTCAAAAGTCAAAACCGAACCAGTAATTAAAGGTTGACCAAATTTGTTTCCAAAATCGGAAGCTCCATTTGAGGCTTTAATTAAGATATCCATCGGGGTTTGATACAACCATTTGCGTTCTTCAAATCCTAATTTGTTTTCTTGCAAACGAGAATAAGCTGTCATGTAAACAGCAGTTCCAGCTAATGGTAACGAACCTTGTCCACCAGCCAAACGATCTCTAATTTCTCCACCAGAACCAGTTGCTGCACCATTGAATGGTTCAACCGTTGTTGGGAAATTGTGTGTTTCTGCTTTTAAAGAAATAACCGAATCAAATTGTTTTTTAGAATAAAAATCGGGTTTATCAGCACTTTTTGGAGCAAATTGTTCTACTGTTGGTCCTTTTACAAACGCAACGTTATCTTTGTATGCCGATACAATATCGTTAGGATGTTCGGCAGAAGTTTTCTTAATTAATTTGAATAATGAAGTCGGTTTTTCTTCGCCATCAATCACAAAAGTTCCGTTGAAAATTTTATGACGACAGTGCTCTGAATTCACTTGAGAAAATCCAAAAACTTCAGAATCGGTTAGTTTTCTATTTAGTTTTTTAGCTAAATTATCAAGATAATCTACTTCGTCTTGACTTAAAGCCAAACCTTCTTGCTTGTTGTAAGCAGCGATGTCTTCAATTTCAAGAACCGCTTCAGGTTGAATATTTATGGTAAAAATATCCTGATTTAAATTGGAATATTTCTGAAAAAGCATTGGATCAAAATCAGAGAAATCTTCTGAAACTTTTTCAAATTCTTCAATTCTGATGATGCCTTCGATACCCATATTTTGAGTAATTTCTACAGCATTTGTGCTCCAAGGCGTTACCATTGCGGCACGAGGACCAACAAAAAAATCCGCAAGAACGGATTTATCTATTTTGTGTGCGTTAGCGAATAACCAATTTAGTTTTGAGATAGTTTCTGCCGAAAGTTCGTTTTGCGCTTGAACGGCAAAAACAGTAGTACTTTCGTTTCCGAAAAAATGAATCATTGTGTTGTTGTTTAATTTGGATTTGTACAGATTTTCATCTGAATTTGTCCATTTCTAGTTGTTGTGCAAATTTAGTGTAATTAGTACAATTGGCAAAATCAGAACGAAATAGTTTTTAACGATTTTTTCGACAAATTGTTGGAAACAAAAAAAGGTTTCAAATAGACACTTGAAACCTTTTAGTTTGTATAATTTTAAATTTTATGGAACATATTGATAAGCACCTAAATCGGTAGAAGTTGTTCTGTTAATTCCAGCAATATCAGTTGGAACTAATGCTGTCGCTGCTGTATCATGTGGTAAATTCAAATCTTCAGATAGCCATAACTGGTTTGTAGATTCGTCTTCAAATTTAGGATTGAATAATGTTGAATTTTTTGCGATTGAGCAGTTTGAATAATTTGTCGTGTTTGTTGGCGGATAGAATGAATTATTATTTGTGTTATTTGACTTTATCAAACAATTTGAGAATTCATAATTAAACGCGTTTGTTCCTTTTCTATCAATTAACAACTCATTTTGATTAGAACCATAAATGATGCAATTTGTAAAGCTAAAATTATTTACAGGATTGTTTGCATAAATTTCTGTTGCAGTTTCTACGTAATCGTTCAGTAAAACCGCAGCTTGTTGCGAACTTGGCCAGGTATTATTAAAAGTACAATGTGTGAAATTGTAAGTTCCTCCATAGGTGCACGCTAAGGTAGCTTGACCTGCATTGTTTATTACGAGATTACTTCCTTCTATAGTTGATTTTCTTGCCAATAGTCCAATATTTGCACAATCATAAATTTGCGAATTTTTTATGTTCAAATAGGGTGAACTTGAGTCAGTAAACAATGCTAAGTTTTGAGATAATATTCCAACGGTTGCATTTTTTATAGTCAAATGATTTATGCTGTTTTCAGTTGAAGTTGAATGATTTATAATTGCACCCCATTGTCCTGGAACATTAGAAAAATCGGGTTCTAAACGATCGCCCTCAAAAATGACTTCGTTTTCTAAAGCGTCTGTAACAGACAAACCACCTTCAATTTTTAAAGTTGCATTTTTACTAATAATTAATCCGGAATTTGCATGAAAATGAATTCTCGCACCAGGATTTACAGTTAAAGTTTTTCCATCAGGTACAAAAGCATAGCCATATATTACATAAGGTTTTGAATTGTTCCAGGTATATTCATCACCATTTACTGGATCATTATCATCTAAATTGCTACCAATTGCAACTACATTTTCTGCATTATCATCGAAACCTAAATTTATGGTTTCATACAAGAATTCACCATCAACTTCACTTCGTTGAGGATAGATAAAATAGGCATCTTGAATCAACGTAACCAATTCCACAGTTTGCGGTGCGCCACTTATATTGTAAAATTCTATTTTATCGGTATATAAAAAATCGGTTGGATTGGCACTTGCCACGTCGGCAGTAACTTCTATAAAAATGAACATACTGTCTTTGGCAAGAAGTTCAACATCGTTAAAGATTTTGCCTTCACCAATTCCGCTTGCGTCACTGTCTTCACCGGTTAATCCGTCAATCATCATTCTGTATTTCGAACTTGTGCCTTTTGCTAATTGAATTTTTGGGATAGAAATATCGTTATCACTTTTATTGTAAACCTTTAATCGATAAGTACTTGATCCAATATTTGTGAAAACGGTATCTAAGTAAACCGTATCTTTAGAAAAAGTCAATCCGCCTTTGCTAGGTTGAAATTCAAAGTCATTTCGACAAGAACTAAGCGAGATTATAAGTCCGAAAAGGAATAAAAATAGAGAATTTCTCATGTATAAAACTAATTTTGGTAAATGTATGTATTTATTTGAAATTTCAAAAAAGGTTTGATTAAAATTACAAACGCAAGAAGAAGCAATTTAGTTTGTTGAGATGAAAAGTAAACAAGAAATCGGTTTGTTTTACACGAATTTCACGAATTTCCACCAATTATAAGATTTTGTCTATTCTCTATTTTCTATTCTCTATTCTCTATTCTCTATTTTCTATTCTCTATATT
>NZ_DQDX01000049.1:4790-7847 GCF_003525665.1 Flavobacterium sp. | reverse complement strand
ATAATTTATTTGCGTAAATCACTATCTGAAAATAAAATGGAAGCTTACGAAAAAGCCAAAAAATCACTTCCAGCATTTACACCTTCAGGAAAATTTATTGGTGGTAGAAAAATGAATTTTTTGGAGGAGTATTCCAATATCATCATTTTAGATATCGATAAATTACAACCAGAACAACTAGCAAAAGTCAATTATTCAGCAAGACAATGCGAGTTTACTTATGCTTGTTTCATTAGTCCTTCAGGCAATGGATTAAAGATTTTAGTAAAAGTAAGCAGCACAAAAGCCGAACACAAAGAAACCTTTTTAGCTATCCAGGATCATTATGAAAAATTACTAAATCTAGAAATTGACAAATCCGGAAAAGACATAACAAGATTATGTTTTTACTCATGGGATGAAAATCTTTTCATAAATGAAAACGCAACCGTCTTTGCGAGTGGAACGAAGCAATCTAATCAAACTGAGCTTGTCGAAGTTCCAAAACTGAAAACTGCGACTGTGACTGCTACTGATTCCGAAGCCATCTACAACCACTGCATAAAATTCACTGAAAAAAAAGTGCAATTTGTGAATGGTAGCCGAAACGTATTCGTACATCAATTAGCCTGTAACCTAAACCGAAAAGGTATATCATTACAAGAAGCTTTAACTTTTATTCTAAATGATTTTGGTTATGATGAAAAAGAAGTAACACAAACAATCAATAGTGCTTACGGAAATGTGCACGAATTCGGTAAAAATGAAAAAGTAGAAGCTCCAAAGAAACCAAAGGAAAAGAACGATTTTTCAATAACAGATACTACTGACGATGACGACGAAGACAAACCTAAACCAACACAAATAGACCGTTTAGAGCTATTTTTATCAACTAGATATGTATTTCGTCACAACATAGTTTCAGGTAAATTAGAGTTCCAATATTTCGGTAAAAAGAAGTGGAATGTAATGAATGATTTTATAGAAAATTCTATGTTACGTGAATGTTTAAAAGGAAGAATTAAAACAAACCTATCTTCATTAAGAAATTTGCTTTATTCTGATTTCTGTCAGCTCTTTAATCCATTTGAAGATTACTTCTATAATTTGCCTACTTATGATGAGAAAACCGATTATATAACAGAATTAGCCAACACAATAACAACAACAAAACAAGATCTTTGGCAGCAATGTTTTAAGAAATGGATTGTAGCAATGGTAGGTTGTGTTTTAGATGATAAAATTATCAATCACACAGTAATTGTCTTCAGTGGAAAACAAGGATTAGGAAAAACAACTTGGGTGGAGAAGTTGGTTCCAAAACAATTAAAAGAATACCTGTTTTCAGGAACTATAAACCCAAACAATAAAGATACTTTAGTACAATTGGCTGAATGTATGTTAATTAATTTGGATGAGTTAGAAAACTTAAATCGTTCTGAAATTGGAAGCTTAAAAGAGATAATTACTAAAACTCAAATAAGAATGCGAAAAGCCTACGGACACAACAACGAAACTATGCCAAGGCGCGCATCATTTGCAGGTAGTGTTAACACAGCTCAGTTCTTAAACGACAGTACAGGAAGCAGACGATTTCTTTGTTTCGAATTAGAAGGCATCCAATACCAACACGAAGTAAATATTGATGATGTTTTTTCACAAGCTTTGTATTTATTCAAAAGTGGATTCAGACATTGGTTCGACCAGGAAGAAATCAAAAACATAACCGAAAACAACGAACAATACCAACTAAGAAGCCCAGAAGAAGAACTACTTTTAACATGGTTTGAATCTTGCGAAAAAGAAAAGGCAACATTATTCTTAAATGCATCTCAAATAGCTGCAAAACTAGCTGAAAAAGCAAAAATCACTATAACTGATGGAACTATTAACAAAATTGGGAAATCATTAAAGAAACACAATTTTTTAAGATTGATGAGAAAAGGAAGTCCAGTATATGCTTTAAAAGAATTAACTTATGAAGAAGTGGATGAAGCTAACAAGAAAGTAGAATAATCAAAATAGCAATAAAAAGAAAGTGGAAATCAAAGGTTTTCACTTTTTTTTGTGCAAACTAATCACTGCAAAGGGTAAACTAAAATTAGGGTGTAAGGTGGTGTAATCAATTTTTTACAGAAACATTTTTATTTTTTTTTAAATTTTATTTTCTAGCAACATAAGATAAAATTAATGCAAATTGATAAACATCAAGTATCATTTTGCACCCAAAACACTATATAAATCAGTGTTTTTTTTAATTTTAAAAATAAATATTTTTTTCTCTTTTTTACGTTACACCCTATTCTAAAATCCATTATTAATAAAATTAGAATATTTCTACAATGAAAAAAACTTGTTTATTTCATTAATTTGCGTATATTTGCATCGAAAACGAATAACATTACAAAAATAGTGAAATGGAAGTTAAATTAAAAGATATTGCAAATATTCAGTTTGGTTACTATGGGCAGACTAGTAAAAATGGCACAATTCCTTATTTACAAGCTAAACATTTTAATGAATTTGGTCAATATATCAATGAAGATGATTATTTCTTAGAAGAAGATGCTAAAGTTACTGCAAATTTCCTTCAAAATGATGATATTCTTTTCGTAGCAAAAGGATTTCGCTTTTTTGCAACGCTGTACAAACAAGAGTTTGGAAATGCTGTGGCATCTTCTATATTTTTTATTATTAGAGTAGATACAACTAAAATTATACCTGCATATTTGGTTTCGGTTTTAAATCTTCCTAAAAACTTATTGTATTTTCAACAATCAGCTTCGGGCAGTTCTATTCCATCTATTCGTAAAAGTGAATTGGCAGATTTTAGTTTCAATCTAATTCCAATAACAGAACAATTTAAAGTAGTTCAAATACAAGAACTTTATCTCAAGGATATTCAAATTACAAATGATATTATCAAAGAAAAACAAAAACTTTTTCAATCAACTATTTCAACAATAATAAAATAACAACAACATGGCTAATAAAAAAAATGATGCTCCAGGTATGAGAGGTGATAGAAGTAGAAACGACAATGGCGAATTAAGACAAAAAAGAAGTGACACCCATATT
>NZ_DQDX01000049.1:332-4628 GCF_003525665.1 Flavobacterium sp. | reverse complement strand
TGACACCCATATTGGCACTATCGAGAAAAAGTATAACATCGATTTAAATGTAAGAAGTGATATGCATTTAGGAACTTATTTAGAAAAAAACGATATTGCATCATTAAACGATTTGATTAATAACGATAAAAAATAATAGTAAAACAAAATATCTATAATGGCAGATAATAAAATTTCACAAAGAGAAATCAATAATATAGTTTGGAAAGCTTGTGATAGTTTACGTCCTGTGATGGGAAGTGAACAATACAAAGATTATATCCTTACACTTTTGTTTATAAAATACCTTTCAGATGTTTGGAAAGATAAGGTAGAACAATACCGAATCAAGTATCCTGATAACGAAGAAATGGTACAACGTCAGTTGCAAAGAGAACGTTTTATTTTACCAGAAGTTAGTAATTTCGATTACCTTTTTCAAAATCGTAATGAAGCTAATATCGGAGAAATAATAGACATTGGCTTGACAGCTTTAGAGGATGCAAACCGTTCAAAATTAGCATTGGTGTTTCGTAGCATTTCATTTAATTCAGAAACTGTGTTTGGTCAAACTAAACAACGTAATGCAATTATGAAGAATCTTTTAGTTGATTTTTCAGAATTAGATTTACAACCATCACACCTTAAAGACAATGATGTAATTGGGGATAGTTACGAGTTTCTAATTTCAAAATTTGCAGGGGAAAGTGGCAAGAAATCAGGCGAATTCTACACACCAAGCGAAATCAGTACACTTCTTGCAAAGTTAGTAGATCCACAAGCAGGAAATAGAATATGTGATCCAACTTGCGGTTCAGGTTCTTTACTTATTAAAGTGGCTGACGAAGTAAACGGAAAAAACTATTCGCTTTATGGTCAAGAAAACAATGGTAGTACATGGGCTTTATGTCGTATGAATATGTTTTTGCACGAACAAGATAGTGCAACTATTGAATGGGGTGATACTATCAATAATCCAAAACTTTTAGAGAAAGACAATCTTATGAAGTTTCACATTGTTGTTGCCAATCCACCATTTAGTTTAGACAAATGGGGTGCAGATACAGCAACTGCCGACCAGTTCAACCGTTTCCATAGAGGCGTTCCACCAAAGAGTAAAGGAGATTATGCTTTCATAAGTCACATGATTGAAACTACTTATGAAGATGTGGGTAAAGTTGGGGTTATTGTACCTCATGGTGTTTTATTTCGTAGCAGTAGCGAAGGTCAAATTCGTAAAAAATTAATCGATGAAAACTTGTTAGAAGCTGTTATTGGTTTACCTGCCAATTTGTTTTTTGGTACAGGAATTCCAGCAGCAATTTTAATTTTCAATAGAGGAAAAGGTACAAACAAAGACATTCTTTTCATTGATGCCAGTCGTGAGTTTGAAAGTGGTAAAAATCAAAATAAATTCAGAGAATCTGATATTGAGCATATTGTTACGACTTTCAAATCGTTCAAGGCTGCAACACCTTTAACAACTGAAAAAGGTGCTGTAATTGAAGATAAATACAGTTACCGTGCAACAATGGCAGACATTATTGAAAACGATTACAACCTAAATATTCCTCGTTATGTTGATACGTTTGAGGAAGAAGAAGAAGTTGATATTAAAGCAACGCACAACAATATTACAGTTCTTAAAAAACAACTTTCTGAAGTAGAAATCCAAATGGAAAACTTCTTAAAAGAGTTGAATTTAATCTAGTTTAAAATACCAATTAAGTAACAAAATAGAAATTCTCTAAAACAATAATAAGATGAGTTATATAGATAGTAAAAATTCAATAGACGCTATAAAATCTAAAGTTAAAGATTTTGGAGAATTGACTATTGACCAAAAAAAGAAAATCAATTACAAGTTTCGACTAGAATGGAATTTCAATTCCAATAGTATGGAAGGAAACACACTTACCATTGAAGAAACACGTAGTGTTATGGTGGGTAATTTAACGGTTAATGACAAGCCTTTAAAAGACATTCTAGAAATGCAAGGTCATGACAAAGTAATTACCGAAATCTTGCGCATTGGTAAAGGTGAATTGCGATTATCTGAAAAACGTATTTGCGAGATTCACAAAGCAATTATGCACGAAGATGATAAAGCTAAAATTGATAAAATCGGTAAATGGAAACAAGAACCTAATATGATTTACAATCATAAAGGTGAAAGATATGATTTTGTTGCTCCAGAAGAAGTGCCTGAAAGAATTCACAAACTTTTAGACAAAACCAATGCTGCTATTGATGCCATTTTAGGAGGTAAAAAGAATGCTCCACATCCTATTGATGTAGCAATGGATTTTCATTTAGAATACTTAGACATTCATCCATTTTATGATGGTAATGGCAGAACGGCTAGAATTCTAACCAATTTAATATTAATTTCATTAGGGTACAATCCATTTTGGATAAACGAGAAAGACCGCAAAATTTATTACAACTACATCAGCGACATTCAAGGATATGGTGGCGATAAAGAAGTGTTTTTTGACTATTGTGCAGGATTAATTTTACGTTCTGAACAAATTGTTTTAGATGCCATTCAAGACATAGATATTACAGACGAAGAAGACTTGACCAAAGAAATTTCTTTATGGAAAAAGCAATTGATTAAAAAAGATGAAGTAGTACCATCGTCTAATGAACTTATTGCTGAACTTTATAAAAAATACTTTAAAAAGCTATTTGAAAAATTCCTTGTACAAACAAATGTATTCGATGAACTTTTTGCAAAAAAAGTAATAACTAATTACATCAATAATCAAAATCCAAAGGTTAATAAATTAGAATATTTTGATGAGAAAATGCATTACATAAACATCTATTCTAAACTAACAAGTGACGAAAGAGCTGACCAACAGTTAAAACCTCTTGAAGGTATTAGTTCTATTTCATTAGGGTTGTATTATAGTGGTTTTAAAAATGATGGTTTGAATACTTTTGATGCTTATTCTAACATACACATTGAATTTAATCAATATTATTATTTTATTAATGATACAGGTAATAATAGACAAGACGAATATTTTCTTAAAAAACTTTACACAGAAACCATAACTGATAAAGAAATTAATGACATTGTAAAAACTGCGGTTTCTAAAATGTTTGAACAAATTAAAGCGTCTGTTAAAAATCAATAAACTTTTCATAAAAAACTTAGAATTTAAACCAATTATGACAAACAACAATACAACATATAAAAACAATGCTATTGGATTAATTCCGAGTGATTGGGAAGTAAAGAAACTTGGAGAAATTTTGGTTTTTAAAAATGGCTTGAATAAAGAAAAAGAATTTTTTGGAAGTGGAACTCCAATTGTAAATTATAAAGATGTATATAAAAATAATTATTTGAATGCAAACTTACTTGAAGGTAGAGTTACTGTAAATTCAAATGAATTAAAAAACTTTGATGTAAAGAAAGGAGATGTATTTTTTACTAGAACTTCTGAAACAATTGAGGAAATTGGGTTATCATCTGTTATAATTGAAGATGTAAAAGACACTGTTTTTAGTGGTTTTATTTTAAGAGGTAGACCAATAACTAATGATTTGGATATGATTTATTGTGTTTATTGTTTTAATTCAGAAGCCGTAAGAAGAGAAATAACAACAAAAAGTACTCATACAACAAGAGCTTTAACAAATGGTACATTATTATCAGATGTAAATTTACTTGTTCCACCATTACTAGAACAACAAAAAATAGCATCCATTTTATCAACATGGGATACTGCTATTGATAACTGCAAAAGTACCATTGAGGAGATGAAAGTCAGAAATAAAGGATTAACTCAAAAATTACTTACAGGTAAAATGAGAGTAAAAGGGTTTGATGAAAAATGGCAAGTAAAAGCAATGAATGAGTGCATGAGCTTTACTCCAAGACCAATAACAAAACCAACTGAAAACTATTTAGCACTTGGTTTAAGAAGTCATGGTAAAGGAGTTTTTCATAAAACAGATTTTGACCCAACTTCTATTGCTATGGAAACTATGTACGAAGTAAAAGAAAATGATCTTATCATAAACATAACATTTGCTTGGGAACAAGCTGTAGCAATAGTTAGTAAAAAAGACGAAGGAGGTTTGGTTTCACATCGTTTTCCGACTTATACTTTCAATGATAAAAATGCAACACCTGATTTTTTTAGACATTATATTTTACAAAAAAGATTTAAATTTTTACTAGAATCAATTTCACCAGGTGGAGCAGGTAGAAACCGAGTAATGAGTAAAACTGATTTTTTAAAATTAGAGTTAAAGCTTCCAAATGTTCAAGAACAAAAAGCAATTGCAACTATTTTAGAT
>NZ_DQDX01000049.1:0-159 GCF_003525665.1 Flavobacterium sp. | reverse complement strand
GCAACTATTTTAGATAAAGCAACCGAAGAACTAAACCAATACCAACAAAAACTAGAAACTTTACAATTGCAGAAAAAAGGATTGATGCAGCAATTATTGACAGGGAAAACTAGAGTAAAAATTTAAAAATAAAATATATGAAGAATGATAAGGAGCATT
>NZ_DQDX01000050.1:5677-5918 GCF_003525665.1 Flavobacterium sp. | reverse complement strand
CTTAATACTTCAATCTTAATACCTTCTACTCTAAATTTAAAACCGCAACTTCTTGATAATCTTTATAAGTTGACGTTACCACTTTTTCGCCAACTTTCAATCCGTCAAGAACTTCATAATACAACGGATTTTCTCTTCCTAATTTTATGTTTCTTCTTTCGGCGTTAGTTCCATTTACTACAAAGATCCATTTTCCTGCGGTTTCTTGGTTAAAACTTCCTTTAGAAAGTAATGTGGATTT
>NZ_DQDX01000050.1:4942-5527 GCF_003525665.1 Flavobacterium sp. | reverse complement strand
GTAATGTGGATTTTGTTTTTTCAGATAAATTTAATCGTACTCCAAAACTTAGTCCTTGTTGTAAATCGATGTTTTCTGTGGAAGCAAAATTCAATTCCACCTGAAACTGACCACTTTTTATCTCTTTAATAATTTTTACAATTTCAATATCTAATGTTTTTCCGTTGAATTCGACCGTTCCTTTTTGATTCATTTTTATTTTATCCAAATAGAATTCGTCGACATCGGCAACCAGTTTATAACCTTTCATAACATCAATAGTTCCAATGCTTACGCCTTGTGTGTAGGTTTTTCCTAATATTGGTTCAAACGATGAAAGCCTTCCTGATTGTGGTGCTGTGATTAGAAAATTCTTTTTGTTATCTCGCAAAATCGACAAACTTTTATCCATAATTGAAATCGACTGATTAAGTTGTCCAATCTGAATTTGATTCGCTTGTTTTTCTTTCGTCACACTTTGCTTGATGATGTTCATTCGCTCTTTTTGAAACCTGAAATTCTCTTGTGTAATTTGCCATTCGTTTTTGGCTAAGATTTCTTGATCGAAAAGTTTTTTGTTTAAATCATATAAATTTTTCGCATCCA
>NZ_DQDX01000050.1:3842-4890 GCF_003525665.1 Flavobacterium sp. | reverse complement strand
ATCGTGTTCGATGGAAATTAAATCTTTCGCCAAATTGAGTTCTTGATTTCTCAAATCTAATTTTGCTTTGTTCAAATTATTAATTTGTTCGATAATTGCTGTTTCTTGCTGCATGTAATTGAGCTCCGAATTTGGATTGTACAATCTAGCCAAAGGTTGCCCTTTTACAACGATATCACCGTTTCCAACATAAATTTCTTGAACTGCGCCACCTTCTATAATATTAACCAACATCGAATTCATTGGTTCAACTCTTGCTTGAAAAACTAAGAAATCCTCAAAAAAACCTTGTTCTACAGTTTTTATAGAAATTTCGGCTTTTTTTACATTCAAACTTCTTTTTTTGGTTACCGATGTGAAGATAAAATATCCCAAAATCAAAAAGATTGGCAATGCAATAATTAAGTACTTTTTTTTGTTAGTTTTGTGGGTAATGACCGTGTCCATTGTTGCTATTTTGATTAGTCTATAAGCAATTTTGTGCCAAAAACTTAAAATTCACAACTAACTGATTATTAATAGTTTTATGAATTTTTAATTTTTACCAAATGTTCATAATCGAACACCTTTTGTACGAAAACGAACAGTGAACAAAACACCAAGGTTGACACAAATTAAAAAAGTTAACCACGAATTACACAAATTCTCACAAATTATAGATTTTGGTAAAATTTGTGTCTTTAAATTTAAGAAAAAGAATTCGTGTAATTCGAGTAAAAAAACAAATGAAAAAAACGCAAGCCAACATACTAGTAATTGACGATCAAGAAGACATTCTTTTTGCTGCAAAAATGCTTTTGAAAAAACATTTCGAGATCATTCATACGTTGAATAATCCTAAAAATGTAGTGAAATTGTTGGCTGAAAATCCGATTCACGTTGTTTTATTGGACATGAATTACCGAATTGGTTTTGAAGACGGACGCGAAGGATTGTATCTTTTGAAAGAAATAAAGACGCTTTCGCCAAAAACCATTGTGATTTTGATGACCGCTTTTGGAAAAGTAGAAACTGCTGTTGAAGGTTTAAAAAATGGTGCTTTTGATTA
>NZ_DQDX01000050.1:164-3756 GCF_003525665.1 Flavobacterium sp. | reverse complement strand
ATGGTGCTTTTGATTATGTTTTAAAACCATGGGAAAACGAAAAATTGCTTTCGGTTGTAAAGCAAGCGGTTGATGAATCGCGAAAACAACAGAAAAAACTTGATAAAAATGTGGTCGAATCTTTTTTTATTGGAAATTCTGAAACCATAAAAAAATCGTATTCACTTGCTGATAAAGTAGCGAAAACCGATGCAAATGTTTTAATTTTAGGAGAAAACGGAACCGGGAAATATGTAATGGCAAACTACATTCACCAACAATCTGAACGTAAAAATAACACTTTTATGGCTGTTGATTTGGGTGCGTTGAGTGATTCTATATTTGAAAGCGAATTGTTTGGTTATGCAAAAGGTGCGTTTACCGATGCAAAAATGGACACGCCAGGACGATTTGAAATGGCACAAAATGGAACTATTTTTCTGGATGAAATAGGAAATGTTCCGTTGCATTTGCAGTCTAAATTGTTGCAAGTTATTCAGACGAAAACGGTTACTAGATTAGGCGAATCCAAACCAAGAAATTTGAATGTTAGGATTATCACCGCAACAAATTTGAATTTGAAACAAGAAGTTGCTGATAAAAATTTTCGAGAAGATTTGTATTACCGAATCAATACGATGGAAATTATTTTGCCGCCACTGCGAGAACGATTGGAAGATAAAATTCCGTTAGCGCAATTTCTTCTGCAAAAAATGATTGACAAATACGATAGAAATGATGTTGTTTTTGAGGAATCAGCTTTAACTAAAATTCAGCAGCACGCTTGGAACGGAAATATCCGTGAGATGGAAAACCGAATTGAACGCGCCATAATTTTGTGTGAGAACAATTCTATTTCGGCTTCCGATTTGGATTTGGATGAAATTACCTCGTACGATAAAAACAACGACGATTTACAACTTTCTGATATTGAAAAAAACACCATCGAAAAAGTATTGGCTAAAAATAATCAGAATATCAGCAAATCGGCAGAAGAATTGGGATTATCAAGAGCATCGCTATATCGAAGAATGGAAAAATATAACATTAGCAACTAATACTATGTTTCAATCTTTAAAAATTTACAACCAGCTTTTCATAAGATTACTTGTGATTCTTGTTGGCGTTGTACTAAGTTTTTATCTGCTTCAAAAAGGCTTGATTTATAGTGCTGTATTTTCATTTTTTGTGGTTGTTTTGTTGGTATTTGAATTGTATCGGTATTTAAAAAATGCTTTTTTGTTATACGACAAAACGATTTTGGCAATTTTACAAAACGACTTTTCTGCAGATTTTTCTAAACATAAATCCTTTAAAAATTATGCAACTCTTTTCAAATTATATGATACTCTGAAGCACAAGCAAAACGATCAGGTTTCTAAAGATATCATTTACAGTTCGATTTTAAATAATATCGAAACCGGAATTTTAATCCTTCAAAAAGAAGAAAACGATTGGAATATCTTTTTAATGAACGAGTATTTCTCCAAACATTTTACGGTTCCAAAAGTTTCAAAATGGAGTTATTTACGAAATCAGTTGCCATCGCTTTGCGGTATTATTGAAGAGCAAAGTTTTGAGGAAATTAAAACTTCTTTGCAAATTAGAGTCAACAATCAGGACACGCAAACCTTTGTAATGCAATCTTCCAGAAGCAAGACTTTCAATCAGGATTACTATATTGTGTTGCTCGATTCCATCCAAAAAGTAGTTGAAAAAACCGAAAAAGAGGCTTGGGTGAATTTGATGAAAGTCATTTCGCACGAGTTGTTGAATTCGCTTACGCCTATTCGTTCGTTATCGCAAAATTTACAGGAATTGGTTCAGCAAGAATCGCTTTCGCAAGAAGATTTGGAAGACATGAAACAAAGCGTTTTTACCATGTTAAACCGAAGCGACCATTTGCAGAAATTTGTAGAAAGCTATCGAAAATTAGCAATGTTACCAACTCCAAAAAAAGAAAGAGTCGAATTATCGCAATTAATTGAAACCACTTTGCAATTGATGGCGCCATTGTTTAAGCAAGAGAAAATTGAAGTTTCTAATACAATTGCATTCAATAGATGGTTGGAAATTGATAAAAATCAGATGGAGCAAGTAATTATAAATTTACTTACAAATAGTATTTATGCTCTATCTGATCAAGTTGAAAAGCAAATTATAATCGCAGCAGAAGTTAAAGAAAAACGCATTTTTATAACAATTACCGATACTGGAAACGGAATTGACACCGAAATTGAAGACAAGGTTTTCCTTCCGTTTTTCACCACTAGAAAAGAAGGCGCAGGAATTGGATTGACGTTATCTAAAAGTATTGTTGAAGCGCACGGTGGTTATTTGGCATTCCAAAACGAAAATGACACAACTAGTTTTGTGATTTGTTTGGTTGAATAGTTTTGTAATTATTTGTAAATTTTTCAAAAATTAGGAAATAATTACACATAAAAATAAAATTTAAAGATGGGATTAACTATTCATTATAACGGGAAATTAAAAAATGCAAATGATTTAAAATCGTTAATTGACGATGTAAAAGATGTTGCAATAGCCGAAAAATGGGATTATTTTGTTTTTGAAGATCAATTTGAAAACAACTCTTTTTCAGAAATTATCGATAGAGAAAATCTTTATGGCATAATGATAACTCCGCCAAAATCTGAACCATTTTCCATGTCATTTTTATCAAACGGAAGAATGAGTAGCATACTCAATTTTAATGTAATGCAACTTGAAAATGAAATCAACGAAGACTTGGTTTATGCAGTGTTTACTAAAACGCAATATTCTGGATATGAAAACCATAAAAAATTAATTTTACTTTTAGACTTTATCAGCAAAAGATATTTAGAAGATTTCGAATGCAAAGATGACGGCTATTATTGGGAATCTAGAGATGAAGATTTACTTAAAAAAACATTTGAAAAATACACCAATTTAATTGATGGTTTTACAAGTTCAATTGAAATGATTCCAATGAATGAAGGTGAAAATTTGGAAGATTATTTAATCCGATTAGCATCGATAACAAATAAAAATTTAAAATAATTACAAGTTAATTTCCGGCATCCAAAAAACCTTTTCAAAATCTACAATTTGATTATCAACCACTTCAATTCCTTCGTTTTCTAGAAGTTGTTGCATTAAATTGGTTCCATCAAAATGATGTTTTCCCGAAAGTAATCCTTTTCTATTTACAACACGATGTGCTGGAATATCTTCACGATTATGACTGGCGTTCATCGCCCAACCGACCATTCTCGCGGATCTAGCCGTTCCTAATGCTTTGCCAATTGCTCCGTAAGAAGTTACTCTTCCGTAGGGAATTTGACGAGCAATTTCATAAACGCGCTCAAAGAAATTTTCTTCCATTAGAAATGAAATTGTATCACGTTGTACAAAGTTAACAAGGCAACAATTGCAGTTATGATTCCGATGATTTTGTTCATATTTTGCATAAAATAATCGGCTTTGCTTTTCATTTTATTAAAAAACAAAACGTACAAATAAAACACAAAAAGCGAACCCAAAACCACGCCAATTACCAAACTACATATTGAGCAAGGTATAAAATCGAAAATATTACACGACGCCAATGTTACGCTCCCAAAAACAT
>NZ_DQDX01000050.1:0-139 GCF_003525665.1 Flavobacterium sp. | reverse complement strand
ATATTGAGGAAGGTATAAAATCGAAAATATTAAACGACGCCAATGTCACGCTCACAAAAACATAATACGGAATTGGAAAAAAGTTAATCGCCGAAATCAACATTCCCATAAAAAAGCGACTTCTTTTACTCTTCAAGTG
>NZ_DQDX01000123.1:7364-14221 GCF_003525665.1 Flavobacterium sp. | reverse complement strand
CAAATAATTCCATATAAAATACCTAAATAAATAATTATTTTACAAGCATATGTGTCAAATTCTTTTAAAAATTCTTTTTTGTAAGAAAACAATTTTAAAATAATAAGAACTATTGAATAACAACCAAAGCCAATCATTAAATCAACTCTAATAAATTCCAATAAAAAGTCTAAAATTGTTATCATTGGTTTTTATTTATCCTATAAATATAATTCAATTTACTTTCTTCACCGAAATATTCTACTTCAAATTCGTCTATTTTTTCGCCTCCTATTTTTTCCATTGCTTTTTGAGAACGGATATTAAATGCTCCGATGTGAAAATAAATAGTATCTACAAATTGAAAAGCGTAGTCCATCATGAGTTTTTTTATGGCTTTGTTATAGCCTTTTCCCCAGAATTTTCTTCCTATAAAAGTGTAACCTATTAATATGGAGTTGGTTTCGGGATTGTAATCATAAAATCTACTGCTGCCAATGGGTTCGTTGGTGGAAGTTTCTCGGATGAAAAAAGCACCTTGCGATTGCATTGCACCTTCGAAGAAGTTTTGAAAAACTGGTTTTTGGTAACGTAATTTATTGGGATGTTGTTCCCATAATAATTCGTCGTTGGCTACTGAGTATAGTTCTTCAAAATCGGTTTCTTGTAGCGGAACTAATTTTACTAATTGATTTTGCAAATTTGTGGGTTGAATACTGAATGTCATAATGCACCGAATTGTCTAGCCCAGATAGTAATGGAAAGCTTTGTGAAGGAAAATTATATTTTTTCTTGTTGTAAAAAAGCGACCAACGGAAGCTCTTTTTACAGCATAGAAAAAAATAATTTTACAAACAAACTTGCAATGGATAGCTGAAACTAGCTTCTAAAAAATTGATTTAATAAAATTATAACGTAATTGTGTAACTTTTTTTGAAGTTAAATTTATAACTTTGAATTCACTTTTTATATAATCTTTTAAAAAAATATATTATGGCTTTTGAATTACCACAATTACCTTACGCTTACGACGCGTTAGAACCTCATATTGATGCTAGAACAATGGAAATTCATCATTCTAAACATCACAATGCTTATACAACTAACTTGAATGCGGCAATTGCTGGAACTGAGTTGGAAGGTTTATCGATTGAAAATATTTTAATAAATCTTGATATGAAAAATGCTGCTGTTAGAAATAATGGTGGAGGTTTTTACAATCATAATTTGTTTTGGACTGTGATGTCGCCTGATGGTGGCGGTTTACCAACTGGTGAATTACTTGAAGCGATTGAGAGAGATTTTAAATCGTTTGACGAATTTAAAGCACGTTTTGCAAAAGCTGGAGCAACACAATTTGGAAGCGGTTGGGCTTGGCTTTGTGTGAAAGATGGAAAATTGGAAGTTTGTGGAACTCCAAACCAAGACAACACTTTGATGCCAGGCGTTGGTTGTGGCGGAACTCCAATTTTAGGAATGGACGTTTGGGAACATGCTTATTATTTACATTATCAAAACCGTCGTCCTGACTATATTGAGGCATTTTTTAGTGTTATCAACTGGACAGAAGTTGCAAGAAGATATGCCTTAGAAAAATAATCTAATACATTTAGAATACTAAAAAAAACCCGTTCACTTTGTAAAGCGAACGGGTTTTTGCATTTATATTAAAAAGACGTCTGCCAAGGCAGACGCCTTTTTGCCCCAAATCTACCATAAACTTAACTTACTAAATTCTATGGTAACACAAAATTAACTAGTATTTGTAGTTTGATTAAGATTAAATCGGTAAATATATTGGAATGATAGGCAAATGAGGGTAGAATTTACCTTTTAGAATGTTAGGACTTATAGAAAATAAAAAAGGTGAAGTAAACTTCACCCTTTTTGCCCCAAATCTACCATAAACTTAACCTACTAATGCTATGGTTCTCCAAAGATATATTGTGGTGTATTGTGTTTCAAAATATTATTGACGAATAACAATAATAATCGACTAACTACACTTTTTATTAACTTTTAGTAGGCACGCGCATCATTTCCTTCGAAAAAATTGATAAAAGCACGATTAACTACACGGTTTCCGCCTGGTGTTGGATAGTCTCCAGTGAAGTACCAATCACCTAAATTCTTTGGACAAGCGATGTGTAAATTGTCAACGGTTTGAAAAATGATCTTAACTTCTGCTTTTACGCTTGGAGTTGTAAGTAATTCTGCTATTTTATTTGATATTTCCATATCGCTAAATGGCGAATATATTTCTGTAACGTAATTCACTACATCAGAGTCTTTTAAGTTCTCTTGCGCCTTACATTTATTATAAACTTCTTCAACAATATGATATTGATTTCGCTCTTTTAAAAGTTCAATTGCCGCTTGAAAAGCAACTAATCCTTCCAGCTTCGCCATATCAATTCCGTAGCAATCTGGATAACGAATTTGCGGTGCCGATGACACTACAACAATTCGTTTTGGATTCAATCGATCCATCATTTTGATGATACTCATTTTTAGTGTTGTACCGCGAACAATACTATCATCAATAATTACCAAGTTATCGGTTGGTTTTATAACTCCGTAAGTTACATCATAAACGTGTGCTACTAATTCGTCACGATTTTTATCGTCGGTGATGAACGTTCTTAGTTTGGCGTCTTTAATTGCAATTTTCTCGGTTCTAATTTTTACCGCTAACAATTCGTTTAACGTTTCTGCAGTTAACGTATTTCGGTTATCGAGAATATGTTGATTTTTTCTTTGATTTAAGAAATCATTTGCAGCTTCTACCATTCCGTAGAACGAAGTTTCTGCAGTATTTGGAATGTATGAAAAAACAGTGTTATCTGTATCATTTTCAATCGATTCTAAAACTGCTGGAAGAATTAATTTACCAAGATTTTTACGTTCTTGATAAATTTCGGCATCACTTCCACGAGAGAAATAAATTCTTTCGAACGAACATGCTTTTTTTACTGTTGGAACAATTATTTCTTCTTCGGTAACTTTTCCGTTTTTCTTGATAATTAAGGCGTTTCCTGGTTGCAATTCTTGCACTTTATCATAAGCAACGTTGAAAACCGTTTGGATAACTGGTCGTTCTGAAGCCACAACCACAATTTCATCATCTTCGTAGAAATACGCAGGACGAATTCCGGCTGGATCACGAAAAACAAAGGCATCACCGTGACCAAAAAGTCCGGCCATCGCATATCCGCCATCCCAACCTTTGCTGGCACGTTTTAATATTTTTCGAATGTCTAGTTTTTCGGCAATAACTGGTGAAGCTTCTCTTTTAGACAATCCGTTCACTTTACATTCTTGATACAAATCGGTAACCTCATCATCTAGGAAATGTCCGATTTTTTCCATTACGGTAACCGTATCTGCCATTTCTTTAGGATGTTGTCCTAACTCAATCAAGCTATTAAAAAGTTCTTTAACGTTGGTCATGTTGAAGTTTCCTGCAACAATAAGGTTTCGGTGCATCCAGTTGTTCTGACGTAAAAATGGATGAACGCTTTCAATACTGTTTTTTCCAAAAGTTCCGTAGCGAACGTGACCTAAAAATAATTCTCCGATGTACGGAATATTAGCTTTTTGCGCCGCTACATCATTCACATATTCTGGATGCGAAGTCAGCTCTTCATTAATTCGCTCATTAATTTGCTTGAAAACATCTTGAATTGCTTGCGGATCATTAGATCGAACTCTGCTAATGTAACGTTCACCTTGTTCTACATCCAATTTAATTGATGCAAATCCGGCGCCATCTTGTCCGCGGTTGTGTTGCTTTTCCATCAACAGATACATTTTTTGTATTCCGTAGAAAGCAGAACCGTATTTTTCTTTGTAGAATTCTAACGGTTTTTTTAATCTTAAAAGTGCAATTCCACATTCGTGTTTGATTGCGTCGCTCATTGTAGTTGTATTTTAGTTGTGTTGTTTTGTTTAGACACGAATTGTAAAAAGTTCGTGTTATTCTTTCAATCAGTTTCACAAATAATTAGTAGTAAACTATTTATGTTATTTGTGTATTTCAAATAAAAATGCCCCGAAAATTTCGAGGCATAAATTTATGATAATTCTATGTCAAATTGTGTTAAAGCTTTGAATTGTTTCAATCTTTCTTGCACCTCTTCTTTTTGTAATGTTTCCATTCTTTCAGTTCCAAATTTCTCAACGCAGAATGACGCTAAGTTTGAACCTTGAATGATTCCGTTTTTCATATTATCAAACGAAATGTTTTCGCTTTGTGCGATGTATCCTGAGAAACCACCAGCAAATGTATCACCTGCGCCAGTTGGATCAAATACTTCTTCTAACGGAAGTGCTGGAGCAAAAAATACTTTTTCGTTGTGGAACAATAATGCTCCGTGTTCTCCTTTTTTAATTACTACGTATTTTGGACCCATTGTATGGATTTTCGCAGCCGCTTTTACCAACGAATATTCACCAGATAATTGACGAGCTTCTTCGTCGTTGATTGTAATTACGTCGATACGTTTGATGATATCAAGTAATTCTGGTAACGCGCAATCCATCCAGAAATTCATTGTATCAAGAACAACTAATTTTGGTGTAGTTGTCATTTGATTAAGAACCGAACTTTGAACTAGTGGATGTAAGTTTCCTAACATAACCACATCAGCATCTTTAAAATCTTGAGGAACAACCGGATTAAAATCGGCTAGAACATTTAATTCTGTAGCTAAAGTATCACGAGAATTTAAGTCGTTGTGGTATTTTCCGCTCCAAAAGAATGTTTTTCCACCTTTTACGATTTCGATTCCAGAAATATCAATGTTTTTTGCAGTCAATAAATCAAGATATTCTTGAGGAAAATCTTCACCAACAACCGAAACAATTCCTGATTTTACATTAAAGTGCGAAGCTGAAAGTCCAATATAAGTTGCAGCACCACCAAGGATTTTATCTGTTTTTCCAAAAGGAGTTTCGATAGCATCAAAAGCAACCGTTCCTACTATTAAAAGTTTGTTCATTTTTACGTTTTCAAATTAAAGGTGCAAAGATAAACTTTAGTTTAGAAGTTTAAAAGTTTATGGGTTTAAAAGTTTAAAAGGATTTGTGGTTTAAAGTTTTGAGTGGTTTTTTGTAGATTTGTAAAAAGCTTTAAAAGTGAACTACAGACATTTACTATTTATTCTAATTTTGGTTTCTTGTAAGCCTGTACCTTCTATAGTAGAGGAAAATAAATTGAGTTTTAAAAACGAAAAAACAATAAAATATTTCGCAAATACACAAAACAGTCTTTTTACAACATATAAAAGTTTCGGTTTAAAACTAAATGATAATTGTCTTTACAAAGATTCAACACTTATTTACTGTCGAGAAAACAATTTTGTATATTTTGATGAAATTTTTGATAATCGCTTTTTAATAACAAGTATTGGCAAAAAAAGATATACTGGTTGGGCTGGTGTAGATACTGTTGATAAAGATTCTACGTACATTTTCGATCTTAAAACTAAGAAAAAGTCATTTGTATCATTAAAAAAAACCTATTTTACATACAGCAAGAAAAGTTTAGCTGAGACGTACCATTTTAACACAAAAATGGATCCGAAATTCACTTACCATTATACAATCGATAGCATCAATTTAGACACTAATGAACTCTTTTTAGTAAATCCAAACTTCAAATTAGTTGAATATAAATTGAAGTCTGTAAATTAATCCTACAACAACTTCCCATCTTCATTTTCATAAAAAGCATCAATCGGTAAATTGGGCAAACCCGATGCATAAACGGCTAATTCATCGCAACGTTCGTTTAAAAACTATCTAAAAAACAATTTCTTTCCAACTCATTACTTTTCCTAAAGTTCGTTGTTGGTTGAATAATCCGGTGTGAACTAATGTTTTACTTTGAATTAATTCGGGTTTTAATTTTTCAAAGTAGGTTAATCCTTTAAACATATCGGTCATTATGGTTTCGGATGCTTTAATTTCAATTAGATTTAACATTTCTGAATTTTGCCAAATCAAATCTACTTCATGACCAACTGCATCGCGCCAAAACCATAAATCCAAAAGCAAATTGTTATGATAATTTTTCTTGATGTACTCATTGATTACATAATTTTCAAACAAACTTCCTTTCAAAGAACTCAATTTCACACTTTCGGCATCATTTATTTTTAGCAAATAGCAAAGAAGTCCGGTATCATAAAAGAATAATTTCGAACTTTTAGTAACACGCTTATTAAAATTTGAAAAATACGGTTGCAATTGATAAACAATATAACTGCTTTCTAAAACAGAAATCCATGATTTTGCTGTTGGTTGTGAAATGCCACATTCATTTGCCAAAGAGTTTAGATTTAGTAATTGACCAGCTCTTGCTGCGCATAATGAAATAAAATTTCTAAATTGTTTTAAGTCTTTTACATGAATTAGTTCCGATAAATCACGTTCGACATAAGTTTGAACATAATTAGAATAAAAAACTTTTGATGGAATGTTTCTATCGTAAATTGCTGGGTAAAATCCTTTTTGAAGGTTTATTGCATAATCATCATTCAACCAATTGGCATCTTGCATTTCAGAAACATCAAATGGCAACAATTTAAACAAGGCAACTCTACCAGCTAAACTTTGGGTAATATTTTGCATCAAATGAAAATTCTGAGAACCTGATAAAATATACTGCCCCATGATTTTGTCCTCATCTACCTTCGTTTGTAAATAGGAAAACAGATGAGGCACTCGTTGTACTTCATCAAAAATTACAAATTTATCGTATTGCGCTAAAAATCCATTTGGATCATCTGTTGCAAATTTTCTTGTATCTAAATTTTCTAAATTTACATATTGATATTCCGAAAAATGGGTTTTTAAAAAGGTTGTTTTTCCCGATA
>NZ_DQDX01000123.1:7008-7260 GCF_003525665.1 Flavobacterium sp. | reverse complement strand
CCCGATTGTCTTGGGCCTGTTAATGCCAAAATTGGATATTTATTTTTGTAAACATCCATTTCAACTTTAATTCTTCTATTTGCACTCATAATAAGATCATTAGAATTGCAAATATATAATTAATTTTGAAATTACACTCTATTAAACTTTGAAATTACACTATAAAGTATTTTGAAATTACACTATAGTTTACTTTGAAAATGCACGATTAAAATTAAAGTAACTTTGCCTCTTCATTTTCATAAAAAGCAT
>NZ_DQDX01000123.1:3168-6846 GCF_003525665.1 Flavobacterium sp. | reverse complement strand
TTTTCATAAAAAGCATCAATCGATAAATTGGGTAAACCCGATGCATAAACTGCTAATTCGTCACAACGTTCGTTTTGTGGATGGTTGTTGTGTCCTTTTATCCATTTGAAATCTACTTGGTGTTTTCGGTAAATTTTTAAGAATCGTTTCCATAAATCGGAGTTTTTTCTTCCTGCGAAACCTTTCTTTTCCCAACCTAAAACCCATTTTTTCTCAACAGAATCTACAACATATTTAGAATCTGAAATTACTAAAACCTTCATATTAGGATTTTTTAGTTTTTCTAAACCTACAATTACTGCAAGAAGTTCCATTCTATTATTAGTTGTATGTCTAAAACCTTCGTAGAATTCTTTTTTGTGTGGCGTTCCTACTAATTCCATGACAACGCCATAACCTCCGTTTCCGGGATTTCCTTTGGCTGCGCCGTCTGTATAGATGTGGACTTCATGTTGCATGGCTACGAGTTGCGAGTTAAAAGTTTTTCAATTACTTCTGGAAAATGCAATTGTTCTAAAACACCATTTCGCTCTGCTATTTCTTCGGCCGATTTACAATCTTCGATATTTACCGATTTTTGAAAAATAAACTCACCTTCATCATAATGTTCGTTTACATAATGAATCGTTATTCCGGTCTCTTTCTCTTTATTTTCTAAAACTGCGCGATGCACATTGATGCCATACATACCTTTTCCGCCATAATTTGGAAGAAGTGCTGGATGAATATTAACGACTTTATTAGGAAATGCTTTAATAATAGATTCTGGAAATTTCAATAAGAATCCGGCGAGAACAATTAAGTCGGGTTGAATTTCATTTAATTTCTGTAAAACTTTACCTTCGTTAAGCTCATTTCTATCAAATATTTCTGATGGTATGTCTAAATATTTTGCTCTTTCTAACACTTTGGCATTAGGATTGTTAGTAAAGATTCTGACTACGTTCGCACTTCCTTTTTTATTGAAATGTAATACGATATTCTCGGCGTTAGAACCCGATCCAGAAGCGAATATTACTATCTTTTTCATTTACCCTGTAATTTTTATTACGCAAAAAAAAGAATAATAAATGATAATAAATAATATAAATGAGGTCTTTGTGAAATAATTTTTTTAATTTCGTGGTCACATTTATTAACTAAAAGGTGGTTTTAAGATAAAGTTTTTTATTTTTGCCAACAATTTAAATTTTAAAATTAAAGATTATGTCAGACATTGCATCAAGAGTTAAAGCGATTATCGTAGACAAATTAGGCGTTGACGAGAATGAAGTTGTAACAGAAGCAAGCTTCACAAACGATTTAGGAGCAGATTCATTAGACACTGTTGAGCTTATTATGGAGTTCGAAAAAGAATTTGATATTCAAATTCCAGACGACCAAGCAGAAAACATTGCTACTGTAGGTCAAGCTATTTCTTACATCGAAGAAGCAAAAAAATAATAAAATAAATAACCCGTACGCATTATTTGTGTGCGGGTTTTTATTATTTTTAAAAAAAATTAGACTATTTTTGATTGAATTTCAATCACATTATATTGAAATACCCTTGTCTCTTTAAGCTCAAAATAAGATAAAGAAATATGGGTATTATTTGTTTAAACGATATTTAAAAAAAATTATATGCAATTAAAGCGTGTTGTTGTAACTGGTCTTGGAGCATTAACTCCTATTGGAAATTCAATAGAAGAATATTGGGATGCTTTAATAAGCGGCAAAAGTGGTGCTGCTCCAATAACATATTACGATACTGAAAAGCATAAAACAAAATTTGCTTGCGAAGTAAAAAACTTCAATATTGAAGATTACATGGATCGTAAAGAATCTCGTCGTTTAGATAAATTTTCGCACTATGCTATTGCATCCAGTGACGAAGCTATCAAAGATGCCGGAATTACTCATGACAATGTAAACAAACACAGAGTTGGTGTAATTTGGGGTGCAGGAATTGGCGGATTAGAAACTTTTCAAGAAGAAGTAATGTATTATGCCAAAGGCGATGGAACTCCAAAATTCAATCCGTTCTTTATTCCAAAAATGATTGCCGATATTGCTCCAGCTCATATTTCTATGAGAAATGGTTATATGGGTCCAAATTATACAACGGTTTCTGCTTGTGCATCATCTGCAAATGCTATGATTGATGCTTTTAATTATATTAGATTAGGAATGTGTGATGTAATTATCACTGGAGGTTCTGAAGCTGCTGTAACTATTGCAGGAATGGGCGGATTTAACTCAATGCATGCTTTATCTACCAGAAATGAAAGTCCAGAAACGGCTTCGCGTCCATTTGATGCAACTCGTGATGGTTTTGTTCTTGGTGAAGGCTCCGGTGCGATTGTTTTAGAAGAATACGAACATGCAAAAGCGCGTGGTGCCAAAATTTATTGTGAAATTGGCGGTGGCGGAATGTCGTCAGATGCTTATCACTTAACTGCTCCACATCCAGAAGGTCTTGGTGTAATTGCAGTTATGGAAAATACGTTGCGTGATGCAGGAATGTCGCCAGAAATGGTAGATCACATCAATACGCACGGAACTTCAACGCCACTTGGTGATGTTGCCGAATTGAAAGCAATTAGTCACGTTTTTGGATCTCATGCTAAAAATATCAATATCAATTCAACAAAATCTATGACAGGCCATTTGCTTGGTGCTGCAGGTGCGATTGAAGCGATTGCTGTTATTTTAGCAATGAAACACAGTATTGTTCCACCAACAATTAATCATACAGTTGTTGATGAAAACATTGATCCGTCATTGAATTTGACTTTGAACAAACCACAAAATAGAGAAATCAAAGTTGCTATGAGTAACACTTTTGGGTTTGGAGGTCACAATGCTTGTGTATTGTTTAAAAAATTCGAAGAATAAGTTTTCATGCGATTACTTAAAAAAATATTTTCCAAAAATTCCCGTCCTACAGAAGGCGGGAATTTTTTTGTTGCTGTTGAAAAAATTGTAGGTTTCAAACCTGTTAACCTAAAATACTACGAAAAAGCCTTTACGCATCGTTCTTCCAATAAAACCGATGAAAAAGGAAATCCTGTAAATTATGAACGATTGGAATTTCTTGGAGATTCTATGTTAAGTTCTGTGATTGCAGCGCATTTATATAAAGAAGCACCGCTTGGTGACGAAGGTTATTTAACAAAAATGCGTTCCAAAATTGTAAGTCGGGAACATTTAAACGAATTAGGAAGAGATTTACATCTAATTGATTTGGTAGAAAGTAAAGTTCCACCATCACATTTTGGTGAAAACATCCACGGAAATATTTTTGAAGCTCTTGTTGGTGCTATTTTCCTTGATAAAGGATATGTAGGCTGCGAGCAATTTATCTATCAAAAAGTAATTATTCCTTACGTTGATATTGCTCGATTGGAAGGAAAAGTGATCAGCTACAAAAGTTTGGTTATTGAATGGTGTCAAAAGGAGAAAAAAATATTTCATTTTGATATTTTTGATGATAACGGAAACGATGGACAAAAATATTTTGGTGTAAAATTGAGTATTGATGACAAAGTAGTTGCAAAATCGAGAGCAACATCCAAAAAGAAAGCTGAAGAAATTGCTTCAAAAAGAGCCTATTTTGCATTTCAAGAAAAAATTAACAAAATTTAACACAAATTCTTAAAAAACTATAACGTTTTCGTTAGTAAATTAACGTTAATG
>NZ_DQDX01000123.1:0-3115 GCF_003525665.1 Flavobacterium sp. | reverse complement strand
GTTTTGTTTTTTATAAATCTTATCTTTACAACTTATTTTAGCGATAAATGACAGTTCAAAAAGTATATCATAAAGTATATATTGAAGATTTCGAAGAGGTTGATTATCACATAATCGCCATTCACACATCATTGGAAGATTATCGTTTGGCTTATTTTTTAAATCGAGATTTAGAAATTTGTTTAAGCAAAAGTACTGTTGATATCCAATTTCAAGTAAAAAAAGGAAAAACATCTTTTGCCCGATTTACATTTGAAGACGAAAAAAAAGTCATCAATTGGGATTTGATTCAAAATAAAAACGAAGTCGTTGGTATCGAAAATAATGCGATTCAAGATTTATTTTCGAACACTAAAAACACTTTCTCTTCTTCGGCTTATTTACTATCTGAATTTAAAAAAGTAGATTTTTTCTTAAAAATTGAAAATGCAGCCAACGAAATCAATGTCTCAGAAATTGTATCTAAAATAAACGCTATCGACAATATAAACATGGTTTATAGTATTGATAAAGAAAATATAAAATCGAAAAATAATTTAATTTTTTAATAAAAATGTCAACAAGAAAAAAGACTAAAATTGTAGCCACACTAGGTCCAGCTTGTAGTTCAAAAGAAGTAATTAAAGACATGATTGATGCTGGAGTAAATGTATTCCGTATTAATTTTTCTCATGCCGACTATACAGACGTAAAAGAGCGAATCGATATCATCAGAGAATTAAATCAAGAATACGGTTACACAACTGCTATTCTTGGAGATTTACAAGGTCCGAAACTTCGTGTTGGAGTTATGAAGGAAGATGTCGTTGTAAACCCTGGAGATATCATAACATTTCAAACTGCAGAAGATGTTCCTGGAACAAAAGACCGCGTTTATATGAACTATCTTGAATTTCCGAGAGATGTAAAACCGGGTGAAAAAATCCTTCTTGACGATGGAAAATTAATGTTTGAAGCTCTTGAAACTAACGGAACGACAGAAGTTGTTTGTAAAGTTATTCAAGGCGGACCATTGAAATCTAAAAAAGGTGTAAACTTACCAAATACTAAAGTTTCGCTTCCGGCATTGACAAAGAAAGATGTTAAAGATGCCATTTTTGCAATCGAACAAAAAGTAGATTGGATCGCGCTTTCATTCGTAAGAACTCCAGCCGATTTAGAAGAATTGCAAGATTTAATTGCTAAACATTCTGATCATAAAATTCCGATAATTGCTAAGATTGAAAAACCAGAAGCGGTTGAAAATATAGATAAAATTGTTGCTTTCTGCGATGGTTTGATGGTTGCTCGTGGTGATTTAGGAGTTGAAATTCCAGCGCACGAAGTTCCGTTAATTCAAAAGAAATTAATTCACAGAGCCAAAACAGCGAGAATTCCTGTAATTGTGGCAACACAAATGATGGAAACGATGATTACTAGTTTGACTCCAACACGTGCTGAAGTAAATGACGTTGCCAACTCGGTAATGGATGGAGCCGATGCTGTGATGTTGTCTGGAGAAACTTCTGTTGGAAATTATCCTGTTCAAGTAATTGAAAAAATGACACAAATCATTGAAGCTGTTGAGGATTCTCCGCTTATTCAAGTGCCACAAAATCCGCCTCACGTTAGAACAAAACGATTTATTACAAAATCTATCTGTTATCACGCAGCGACAATGGCTAACGATATTAAAGCAAAAGCAATTTCTACTCTAACAAATAGTGGTTATACGGCGTTTCAAATTTCGGCTTGGCGTCCATCGGCACATATTTTGGTTTATACTTCTAATAAAAGAATTTTAACCCAATTGAATTTACTTTGGGGTGTGAATGCTTTTTTCTATGACAAATTTGTAAGCACCGATGACACTGTAGAAGACATTAACGAAATTGCAAAGCAAAATGGTTATGTGAAAAAAGGCGACATTCTTATTAATCTTGCAGCAATGCCAGTAGTTGACAAAGGAATGGTAAACACATTAAGAATTACTGAAATAGAATAATTTCAAAAGTATATACTTTAAACAGAAAAAATCCCGTTTTCACGGGATTTTTTATTTAAAGAAAGTCTTTATTCAACAATTATTATTTCTTTATTTGTTTTACCACTTGAAGTGAATACATTTAAAATATAATGACCACGTTTAAGGTTTAAATCATTAATTCTAATTTCTAACGAATTGTAGGTTTTTGTGTAAACCAAGTTACCTAACATGTCATATACTTTAAGAATATTCTTTCCGTCTTCTGCCATTCTTGAAGGAATTCCACCACATGGATCTGAATTTCATATTCTAAAAAAGTTCTCGTGAAAAGCTCCGCAAATGTCTCCTGACTTTGCGGAATTTTTTTACATTTGATAAAACTTAAACCTATGAAAGAAGGATATGTTATAAGGGATCAAACATTACCTCATTTTTTTACAATTACAGTAGTTGATTGGGTGGATGTTTTTTCGAGAAAAAATTTTCGTGATGTAGTTTTAGAATGCTTAAACTTTTGCGTGAAAAATAAAGGAATGATATTATTTAGTTATGTAATAATGACTAATCATATCCATCTAATAATTCAATCTGAAGATGGAAAACTATCAGATTTGATTAGAGATTTTAAAAAATTTACAGCAAAAACAATATTAGATAAAATTCAAACTGAACCTGAAAGCCGAAGAGATTGGATGTTAGAAAGGTTTAAATTAGCAACAGAAACACATTCCAGAAATAAAAACTATCAATTTTGGCAACTTAGCAATCATGCCGAAGAGATTTATTCAGAAAAATTTATGTGGTCAAAAATTGATTATACTCATTTTAATCCTGTTCGTGCAGGAATAGTATCATCTCCACAAGATTATATATATTCAAGTGCATCAAATTATGTTAATGGAAAAGGAATAATTGATGTTGAAATTGTTCAAATTCCTATTGTAGATGTTTTAAATCCAAATTCTTTTATAAAATATAATAGCTATGAAAAGTGATATTAATGTGGCGCAAAGTCAGGAGACATTTGCGCAGCGCAGTGGTTAAAAGAACACTTTGCGTAGCTTGGGGGCAAAGTCAGGAGACATTTGCGCAGCGCAGTGGGTAAAAGAACACTTTGCGGAGCTTGGTGTAGATGTTTTAAATCCAAAT
>NZ_DQDX01000154.1 GCF_003525665.1 Flavobacterium sp. | reverse complement strand
ATTATTGGTTTACCGTAGACTTCATGGAACAAGGAACGTCAAGACAATTTAAAGCCCATTTTGCTTTGAAACGTTAATTTAAAAGATTGATTATATAAAAAAACGGATTCTCATTTGAGAATCCGTTTTTTGTTGCTATGGTTTGCAAATTAGCCCTGATTGCAACGGAAATAAAAAAAGCTTTCATTGTTTGAAAGCTTTTTTTATTGAAGTGAAAAGCAGGAACATGGATTGCATAAAATGCCCGAGCCATTCGCTCCTTATTTTAATTTTATAACTTCGATTTCAAGTACTTAGCAGTGATTGATTTTTTATTTTTGGCAACATCTTCTGGAGTTCCTTCGGCTAGAAGTTGACCGCCGTTTTCGCCACCTTCTGGACCTAAATCAATTATCCAATCAGCACATTTTATTAAATCAAGATTGTGCTCGACTACAATAATCGAGTGGCCTTTGTCTAAAAGCGCATCAAATGAAGCCAAAAGTTTCTTGATATCGTGAAAGTGTAAACCAGTTGTAGGTTCGTCGAAAACGAATAAGGCTTTGTCTTTGGTGTTTCCTTTAACTAGAAATGAGGCAAGTTTTATACGTTGCGCCTCGCCACCAGAAAGAGTAGAAGAGGATTGGCCGAGTTGTACATAACCCAATCCGACATCTTGCAAAGGTTGTAATTTTTGGGTGATTTTGGCTTGTTTATTTTCGCTAAAAAAGGAAATCGCGTCATCAATGGTCATGGTTAAAATGTCATCAATATTTTTTCCTTCAAAATAGACTTCGAGAATTTCTTTCTTAAATCGTTTGCCATTACAGGTTTCGCATGGTAATTCTACGTCGGCCATGAAGACCATTTCGACGTTTATAGAACCATCGCCTTTGCAGGTTTCGCATCTTCCACCATCTACATTGAAGGAGAAATGTTTTGGTAAATAGCCTCTTATTTTTGATAGCTTTTCTTTAGAAAATAAATCTCGAATATCGTCGTAGGCTTTGATGTAAGTAACTGGATTGGAACGAGAACTTCGTCCTATTGGGTTTTGATCTACATATTCGATGTGGTGAATTCTGTGATAATGACCTTGCATATCGGTGAACTGACCAGCTTTTTCTCCGACGCCTTCCAATCTTTTTTGAATGGCAGGAAATAGTATTTTCTTTACTAAGGTGCTTTTTCCGCTACCAGAAACTCCAGTTATAACGGTTAGACATTCTAAAGGGAAACGAACGTCTAGATTTTGCAAATTATTCTCTCTTGCACCTAAAATATCGATGTAGGTTGACCATTTTCTGCGTGTTCGAGGTGTTTTAATTTCTAGTTCGCCATTCAGATATTTTGCTGTTAGCGAATCGGATTTTAGGATTTCGTCGTACGTTCCTTGAGCGACTAAATTTCCACCATGAGTTCCAGCTTCTGGTCCAATATCAATTATCATATCGGCTTGTTTCATGATGTCTTCGTCGTGTTCTACAACAATAACAGTGTTTCCTAGATCGCGTAGATTTTTAAGGACTTCAATAAGTAATTCAGTGTCTTTTGGATGTAATCCGATGCTTGGCTCGTCTAGAATATACATCGATCCTACTAAACTGCTTCCTAACGATGTTGCTAGATTGATACGTTGTGATTCACCTCCAGAAAGTGTTGCCGAATTTCTATTTAATGTTAAATAATCTAATCCTACGTTGCTTAAAAATGCTAATCTACTTTTAATTTCGATTAATAATCGTTTGGCTACCGTTTTATCATAATCGGATAATTGTAATTCTTCAAAAAACGGAATTAATCGTTTAATTGATAAATCGACTAAGTTGGAAATTGTTTTTCCTCCAACTTGTATATAATTTGCTTCAGCTCTTAAACGTTTTCCTTTGCAAACATTGCATTTTGTTTTGCCACGATAACGTGAAAGCATGACACGATTTTGAATTTTATAATTTTTCTCTTCTAGTTCTTTAAAAAAATCATTAAGTCCTTGAAAATATTGATTTCCTTTCCAAACAAGGTCTTTTTGTTCGTCTGATAATTCGAAATAAGGTTTGTGAATTGGGAAATCAAACTTGTAAGCTTTATTAACTAATTCGTCTCGATACCAACCCATACTTTCACCACGCCATGGATAAATTGCGTTTTCAAAAACCGATAGCGCTGTATTTGGAATTACTAATTCTTCATCAATGCCAATAATATTTCCATAACCTTCGCAAGTAGGACATGCGCCATATGGATTATTAAAACTGAATAGATGTACGTTTGGTTCCAAAAAAGTCATTCCATCTAATTCGAAATTCGAGCTAAAGTTGAGACGATTATTTGAACCAACTTCTTGCAAATAGCATTCTCCTTTGCCTTCAAAAAAAGCAGTTTGAATTGCATCTGAAAGTCGGTCGTAAAATTCATCTTCTTCTTTAACAATTATTCTATCAATAATTAGCAAAATATCTTTGTTGTCTAATGTATGTTGATTGATTTCGTCAAGTCTTACAGTGTCATTGCCAATTTGAATTCTAGCAAATCCTTGTTGCAAAAGCACTTTTAATTTGTCTTCAAGTTTTCTTCCTTCCTCAAGATGAATAGGAGCGAGAAGTAACCATTTACTATCAATTTTAAATGTCTTTACCTTGTTTACAACATCCGTTACAGTATCTTTTTTTACCTCATTGCCAGAAATTGGCGAAATTGTTTTACCAATTCTTGCATAAAGTAATTTTATGTAGTCATAAATTTCTGTTGATGTTCCTACTGTTGAACGAGCGTTTGTAGTATTTACTTTTTGTTCAATTGCAATTGCTGGAGCTATTCCTTTAATGTATTCAACTTTTGGTTTATCCAATCTACCAAGGAATTGTCTTGCATAAGATGATAAGCTTTCAACATAACGACGTTGACCTTCGGCATACAAAGTATCAAAAGCTAGCGAAGATTTTCCTGAACCTGATAAACCAGTTATTACAACCAATTTATTTCGAGGAATAGCAACATCAAGATTTTTTAAATTATGAATTTCAGCACCTTTTATTAAGATGTTCTTCTTTGGTTCGAGAGTAGAAATATCTTTTGGAATCATGGCAATTTTTTTGGAATACAAAGATAGTTAATTAGAGGACGTTAATTGTATCAAATAGAGAATGGAATTTTGTATTTTTAATGTGAAAATGATAATTTAGGATAAACAAAATAATTAATGCTTTTTTTAGGAAAAATGCTGTATAAATGATAAAAAACTAGCTATATAGCATATTCGAATTATTTTTGGCAGTAAAAAAGCATTGAAAAAAAACTCAACATTACCACAACATTTTACTTTATATTGAACTTTTGCAAATCTAAATAAAGTTATTAAAATCCCTTGTATACTTGTTATTTCAATCGATTTCGTAATTTTTAATGTTGTATAG
>NZ_DQDX01000153.1:22527-31950 GCF_003525665.1 Flavobacterium sp. | reverse complement strand
TTTGAGTTGTGCAACATGCACAACGGTTTTGCGCTATTGCTGGGCTTGCGCTTGCTATTTTGTCTTCGTGGAAAATAATCTGGTGGCTACAATTCTATCTTTCTAAGAAATGTTGTAGTTTTGTTTTGGTCAGTGCTTGCAGCAGCAACAGACGGCAAGCATGGGAACGTTAGCTGTCAGTTTTTCGCCAGACTAGAAATTATGTATAAACTAAACTAAAAAAAACAATGAACAGATTTTTTTATTTTAAAGTGACATTTTTATCAATTACTGCTGGACTTTTTGCAGGAATTTTAGTTTATGGGTTATTTGATATTGATTTTTCAGATAGCGAAGCATTAACACAATTGTTATTGAAATCTTTTGTGACTGCAGTTGGAACAGGATTGATATTGGGAATATTAAATATGTTTTTTAAAATTGGTAATTTCCAGAAAAAAGAAAATTCCTGAAATCTGATTATGTTTCTGAGCAATGTTCGTTTATAGGTTTGTAAACTTTTCGTTTTTAGGAAGTTTAACAATAACTTATTTGTAATGGAATCACTTTTCTCGGCTAAGTTCATTTTTGTGTCTGTATTCTAAGAGCAAAACCGAACCGCTAAAAGCCGTATCGCGCAATTGCGAATTTTGTTCAAAATTCACTTTTACATTTCGCAAGAAATTTTATCTTTGGTAGAAAATAATTAGTTCCAAAGTTCACAACCTCGCCGAGTTCCGGAACGTCAGGCTGTGAAAAAACTAATTTAAAAAGAGAAGTTATTCGGATACCTCTCAGAGAAAAATTCCGTACAGACGATTTTTAAAGGCTCATTTTGAGTATTTTCACAGTATGACGTTAACAAAAATGCTTTTTACGCACTGTGCAAAAATACTTCAGCAGGAATTCTAAAAAAATCTTTTAGCTTTTGAGCCATTTTCAAAGTAATTTCTCTTTTACCAGATAAAATAGCAGAAACATGACCTTTACTGCCAATTATTGGCTCTAAATCCTTTGCTTTCATTCCCATTTCTTGCATTTTATATTTAATCACTTCCAAGGCATCTAACTCAGGTAATTGATAATGCTTTTCATCATAATCTTTAACCAAAACAATAAGCAAATCCAATTCATCGCTATCTGGTGTATTAGGTTCTGCGTTGAATATCTCCATCATTCGCATTGAAGCTTTGTTATAATCGTCTTCTGTTTTTAATACTTTCCAGTTCATAATTAAATCATTTTGTTTGTTAAAATTGTTGTGTCAAAAGCAATTGTTTCAACATTGATTTTGTCATATTCTTTATGTGTTCCAAACCAAATTACATAGCAAGCGGCTTGTAAAAAATTAGCGGAAATAATCAATCTAAAATCATTTCCTTTAATGTTGAAAACAATGCGACTATTATTTACTATGCTTGCATTGCCATAAACATTTTTAACCTCGTTGAAATTATTGAATTCATGTTTAGAAAACTCATTATACCAAATTAGCAATTGAGTTTCTGCCATTGGATATTTTTTGATGTAATATAAAATCGTTTTCTTTACGAGGATTTTCATGTGACAAATATAATAAAAGTTTTCAATTTGCAAACTATTTGTCTTGGAAATTTAAAAATAAGCACATTTGTTAACACTGGTTAGCATGAATGGCGAAGTCAGAGCTATCAGGAAAGTACGCTGATATAATTAAATTTTGTCTATATTTGTTTGGTCAGTGCTAGAAGTCGCCACTACATGCTAGGCAGCGGACGTCAGGCTGTGAAAAAACTAAGTTAAAAAGAGAAATTATTCGGATACCTATCAGAGAAAAATTCCGTACAGACGATTCTCAAAGGCGCATTTTGAGTATTTTCATAGTTTGAAGTTTGCGGTAATAATCACAAAAAAACGCAGAAATTGAATAGACAAGAAAGAAGAAAATACAAACGAGAACAATCAAAAAAACCAAGAAGAAAAATTGATTGGATTAAAGTAAAGAAATCATTCAAAACAATCCTTTTAATCAGCTTTAGTTTTGCAGTATTAATTTTTTGCTTCTCCTACTATGTAATTACTGACCAGAATAATATAAGAACATCGGTTGCAAAAGAACCACAAACGACAATAGCTAAAGTGACATCTATAAGTGGAAAAGGAGTTCGATCTGCTGAATATGAATACATAATAAATGGTAGAAAATATGAAAATTCAACTTTTCATTCATTTAATGGAAATGTAGGCGACGAAATTTGTATTGAATATTCAATTAAAGAACCTGATATTAGTGTGTATTGTAATGAAAAAGAAATACAAAGTGTAAAAAAAGATGTAATTCTATTTTCAATAAAAATGCTTGGTTTTATGATTTTAGTTTCTATTGTCTTGATTTTATTGCAAATTTTGATTGGAGACAAAAAACTTATGGCTGAAATTACTAGGAGAAAATAGCAATTAAAATGCAAAAGATTTATAAATTATTCTTACTTATCATTTTCTTAGGCGTTATATCTTTATTTGTTAAAGGTTATTTATACAAGTCGGAAATTGAAGACAACAAAAGAGAAACTATTTGCAAATTTGTTTATTGCAAAAAAGCTCCCAAAACAACAAGAAGTTATTTTAAATATTATGTTAATAATAAATCATATAGTAATAGTTATGGAAATTGTCCTGAAAATTGCGAGGAAAAAATTAATAAATTTTATATAATGAACTACTCTAAAATTGACCCTAATAAAATTTTAGTAGATTTTTCGAAGGAAATTAAAGATACCGTAAAAATATTAAATGCTGGATTTTATTCTAAAGACTTGAAATAGAAAATTTAATTAAATAAAGAAACCACCGCTAACAGCCATTTAGCAATATTGCGAATTTTTGTACTAACTTCACGTTTACATTTCGCAAGAAATTTTATCTTTGATAGATAAAAATCGGTTTCGACGTTCGCCACTGGCGTAAAGCGACCAACCGTTTACAGTAATCATAAACCGTAATTAGACGATAAAAAAACTTAATCCAACAAAAGAAAACAAATAATGAATGATATTAACCTGTTGATAATTGTTACTTCAATTTCGTTGTTCATTTCATTGTTTCTTGCCATTTTTCTTTTTACCGTTAAGACAAAACAAAAAACAAGCAATGCACTTTTTGCCACGTTTTTAATTATTACAGCAATAGATTTAAGTGGACCTTTGCTCAGTTTAGCGGTTGACAAGCCTTCAAATTTAGGAATGCTTAGAAATACAATGGCGTTCTTACAAATTCCTGTTTTTTATCTGTATGTTTTATCGGTTTGCTATTCCGATTTTAAACTTAAGCCCAAATATTTAGTGCATCTGCTTCCATTTTTGATTGCAAATATTATTTTATTGCCTCGTTTTTACTTCGTAGATGTAGCATCTAAAATTGATTTGCTGCAAAATCGTCAAAGTGTACTTGAACTGCAATTCAGCCATATTCTTTTTCATACTCAAATCGTTGTCTATCTAATAGCCGTTTTTATGCTGTTGCGAAAAACAAAAAAATTGTACCTCGAAAATTATGCTGGAGCCAATATTAATTCCTATTACTGGTTGTTCCAGTTTACAACAGCACTTGCAATATTATATCTAATTGCTCTTGTAAAAAACATTTTTAAATTTTCACAATATGAATACATCTCTGAATGGGTAAATAGTGGACTCCTAATTTTTCAGTTGTTTGTTACTTGTTGGTATTTATTGAAAGCATTAAACAATCCAGATTTGTTTCGAAATATCGATTCAAAATTAAAATTAGTTGCTGATATTATTCTGGAAAATAAAGATAGTGAACCTTTGGCAGGAAATGATAAAAAGCAAGATGAAACGCTATTGAAATTACAACAGTTCATGATGGATGAAAAGCCTTATCTAAATCCTACTTTAACGATTCAAGATGTTTCTAATACAATTCAAATCCCAACGCGAGAGTTATCTATTTTAATCAATCATCAATTAGACCAACATTTTTATGATTTCGTTAATTCCTATAGAATAGAACATGCCAAGGAAATTTTACAAGATACTACAAAAAGCAAGCTCACTATCTTAGAAATTTTGTATGAAGTGGGTTTTAATTCGAAATCTTCTTTTAATACAGCTTTTAAAAAGCATACAGGTTACACGCCTACTGATTATCGTAAAACACTATTAAACAAGGATTTGTAATTATTCGTACTTGTCTTTTTATTTACTCGTACTGATTTTTTTTTAATAAAAGCGTTCGAATACTTCCACTCGGTCGCCTAGTCTTGATTTCTGTCTCAAATTTGTATCGAAATAATTTTTTAACTAAAAAACGATACAATGAAAACTTCTTTAAAATTTTTAGCAGTGCTATTAGTAACAAGCACAATCTCTTTTGGACAAGACATTTCTAAAAGAATTGATTCTATAATAAAAGATAATTATCAAAAAAATCCTAATGTAAGTATTAGCGTTGGTTTAATTAAAAACAATGAAGAATTCTTCACCTCATCTGGCAAACTAAGTAAAGAAAGTCCAATTGATGTAGGCAAAAATTCCATATTCGAACTTGCCTCTATCACTAAAATATTGACTTCCAATTTGATTGCACAAGCGGCTGTCGAAAACAAAATAAAATTGGATGACTATATCGACAATTACCTTCCTAAGCAATATGTTTTAGATAAAAATCTTAAAAACAAAATAAAAATATCAGATTTAGCTACTCATCAATCGGGTTTACCTGATATTGATTTTGGAAAGTTGATAGAACTAAATCCGCAACAGCCTGTTAGTAGTGTCACTGAAAAAACACTAACCGACATCATCAATACTTGTACTGAACTGAAAGATTATGGGACATATCGATATTCTACTATTGGCTATACTTTACTGGGGCAAATTCTAGAGAAAGTTTATGGTAAAAGTTATGATGTAATTATTCGAGAGAAAATTTTAGTACCATTAAAAATGACTCAAACTTTGACTAAGGACTTTGATGTAAAAAATAAAACAATGGGTTACAATGGTGATGGTGGAGCTCAAGAATTATTTGAATGGAATGTAACTGCGCCTGCTGGATTAGTAAAATCAAACGCTTCTAATATGGTTACCTATTTGAAGGCTGTCTTAAACAAAGAAACTTCAATAGGTAAAGCTGCTTTAATTATGGAAAAAATCTTCTATAAAGACGAAAAAAGAGAAATGGGATTAGGTTTAAGCATCTCAACAGATGAAAAAGAGACCATTTATTTAAAATCAGGAGATTCTATGGGACAATGTTCTATTCTATGTTACAATAGAGTTCAAAACTGGGGCATCATCATACTTCTAAACCAAAGAAATCCAAAAATGAGGCAAGATCTGTTGAATAAAATTATTGATACAGTTTTGAAATAAACCTTAAAAATTCAAATTTAATAAGACAAAATATTTATTTCCAAAAAACCATACAATGAAAAAAACATTCTTATTACTAATGCTTACAGTACTAATTTTAAGTTGTCAAACAGGCAAAAAAATAGTATCTAAAAATAGAGATTTTACCTTTATTACAGACAGTTTAAATATTGAACAACAATTAGAAAAACACAAATTGGCAGGATTTAGTCTTGTTGTTTTTGAAAACTACGAGATTGTCTATTCTGAGCAATTTGGAGTAAAATCGGTAAATTCCAAAGAAAAGATAGATAAAAACACTGCTTTTTCAACGGCATCAATTTCAAAACCAATAACGGCTCTTCTTTGTTTTATTCTAGAAGAAAAAGGCTTAATTAAATTAGAGGAACCCATAGACAACTACCTAAAACGTTGGCATTTGCCAAAAAGTAAGTTTACAGAAAATAATAGTCCAACTTGGAAACAATTTTTCAATCATACTGCTGGTACAAGTCAAGGTGGGTTTGCCGACTATTATGAAGGAGACACAATTCCAACAATAAAACAAAGTCTTTTAGGGCAAATTCCGAGATATGATAAAGAAATTGAATTCTTGTTCACGCCGGGTTCAAGTTTTGAATATAGCGGTGGCGGTTATGTAATTATCCAAATGGCATTAGAAGACACTTTGAATAAATCTGTTGCAGCACTTGCAGAAGAACATATTTTTAAACCTCTTGGCTTGAAAAATACTACAATGACGCAACCTAGTGAAAATGGGTTTCCTACAAATGTAGCTTTAGTTCATGATGAAGATGGCAAAGTGATAAGAAGTGGTTTACCAATCACGCCACAAGTTGGAGCTTCTGGAATGTGGTCTACTCCTACTGATTTGGCAAAAATTTCCATTGAAATACAAAATGCATTGCGTAATAAAAATAACAAAGTGATTTCTCATAATGTTGCAAAAAAAGTAACCGAAGTAACCGCTTTAAAAAATGCTGTTGGCGGCTGGAGTTATGGATGGCAAAAGTCTTTTGGTTACAATAATTACGATTGGTTTTCGTGCAATGGTTCTAATACTGGAGTTGGTGGTAATATTTTAGCTACGATGACTGATGGCAATGGCATTGTATATCTTGCCAATGGTGAAAAACCAAATCGCTTTCCTGTAATGAATTATACTCGAAATAAAATTCTGAAAGTAATGGATTGGAACAAAACATCTAATGATGACATTCAAGAAATTCCTGCAAGTTTAAAAGAAAAACTAATTGGAACTTATAACGATTTCATTTATGGTCAAGGAGTTGAAACCAAAATAGTAGAAAAAAACAACCGTCTCTATGTTGAATCTTTGCTTTTAGAACATTTTAAAGGAAAAAATGATAATGAGTTGGTCTATTTAAAAAATGGATTATTTAGAATCATAGATTATCCAAACTTGTTACAATTTGAATTTAACAACGACAAACCAAATGCTGTACTATTAACAAGGGATAATATGACTATTAAAATTCCATTAATTGCTAATGCAAAATAACTACTGCCAAAAACAGTTGTAAGAAATTGGGGCTTTCATGCTCAAAATAAAGTTGATTTGTACTTTTGATTTTGGCTTGTAATCGAAAGTTTAGGGCTTTCAAATCCCCAACTTCTTACAGCCGAAAAACGATGTACTTCATGCCGAAAACGAAATCCTACTACGATAACTTTTTTGACAATTAAGTAATAATCATTACATTTACTATCAAAAATTGGTCAGATGTACAAAAATTCGAGTCCTGAAAATACCAAAAAACTTCAAGAAAGTATAAACTTTAACAAGGTGGTCTTAGAAAGCAGTCCAGATTGTCTTAAAGTTTTGGATATTGAAGGAAGATTGCAGTTTATGAATTTCAACGGTTTGTGCCAGATGGAAATTGATGACTTCTCTGTCTATAAAAATCATTTTTGGTGGGAATTGTGGGGTTCAGAAAACGAAATGCTAGTTAAAGATGCCGTTCGAAAAGCTTTAACTGGTAAAGCAACAGAATTTTCTGCATATTGTAGTACTGCAAAAGGAACGCCCAAATGGTGGCACGTAACAATTACTCCAGTCGCGTCGGCTGATAGCGAAATCTATCAGTTACTTTCAGTTTCAAGAGACATCACAGCGCAAAAAAAAGCAGAGGAAGAAATAATGAGCTTAAACAGCTTGCTCGAGGAAAAAGTCAAAATTCGCACAGAGGAATTATTAGAAAAAAATATAGAGCTTGAAAAAATTAACAAGCAGCTTGCAGTATTCCACTACATTACATGTCATGATTTACAGGAACCTCTGCGTAAAATACAATTGTTTAGTAGTAGAATAAGAGATGTTCAAATTGAGAATGAAACTGTCAATTTTTATTTAATTCGAATATTAGCAGCTTCAGAAAGGATGCGAAGTTTACTCGATTCGCTAAATAGATATTCAACTTTGAATGATTTCAAAAGTTCTTTTGAAAACTGCGACTTAAATGATACGGTTCAAGATGTTATTGATTATTTGCAAGACACCTTACTATTAAAGCAAGCAAAAATCGAAAAAAAGCATTTACCTGTAATTTTTGGATCAAAAGTACTTCTCACGCAGCTTTTCATTAATATTTTGGAAAATGGCCTGAAGTATAGCAAGACTGACTGCATACCATTTATTAGTTTTTCATCTTACGATATTAATGCTGACGAGTTGTCTTTTCCGATAAAAAAAAATATCAAAGAACTACATGTAATCGAAATTAAAGATAATGGAATTGGATTTGATAATGCTTATCGCCATCAAATTTTTGAAGCATACAAAAGACTACATAATGACACTTCAACGAGTACAGGAAATGGTTTAGCAATTTGCAAAACGATTGTAGAAAATCACGATGGATGGATTGATGCGACAAGTATTCCGAATGTTGGAACAACTTTTAAAATATATTTCCCAAAAATACAGGTCAAAAACGAATAACTTCTGTTTTGCACAAAGCTAGTTTAGTTTTTCTTCGCTAGAAATTACACTCGATAGAGCGAAATTGCAATCAGTAGCAAACAAATAAAAATCACAAAAGCACTTTCTAACCCAAGTGCTTTTTTTGTATTATTGTAAAAAGAAATGTAATGAGCCACAACACTACTTGCTTAAACTGTAACGAACCTGTAACCAAAAAATTCTGTCCCAATTGCGGACAAAAAACTGATACGCATCGAATTACTTTCAAGCATTTCATCACTCATGATTTACTTCATGGAGTTTGGCATATAGAAAAAGGAATTTTGTTTACGTTGAAAGAAGCCTTCCTTCGTCCAGGAAAAGCAGCTTTGGATTATATTTCTGGTAAAAGAATTCGATACTATAATGTGTTCTATTTGACACTTTTAATGATTGGTTTGAATTTATTCCTATCGCATTATTATGATCAACTATCTCAACACTATTTTGGTACATTTGATTATTCTTCTAGAAATAAAGTAGGCACCACACTTGATACCTTCTTAGATAACTATTCCAAGATACTTGTTTTCTCTGTCATACCATTATTTGCCTTGAACAGTTTTATATTGTTTAGAAAAAAGAAACTGAATTTAAGCGAACATTTCATAATTGCCGGAATGATTTTTCTTGGTTTTTTAAGTATTTTTATCGTGGGAATAGTTATATCGTTCATTTATTTTTTGAAATATGTAGATGTCATTGCTGATGTTATAGATTATCTAATACCACTACTTCTTCTTTTTTTTCTAATTAAAAACTACTACAGTACCTTTAAAGACTCCTATTCTACTTTTAACATTAGTTGGCGATTACTCCTATTTGTCCTGCTATTAATTATTGAATTGTTCTCTTTTATAATATTTATGTATGGCTATATAACAGATTGGAAATTTGGAACAGTAACTTTTTAATATACCAATACCACAAATTTACAATCCGTACCCACAAAGAAATTAAATTATCAATAGCAATAGCTCAAGAATATCACCAAATAAAAATCCGAAAAGCACTTTCTAACCAAAGTGCTTTTTTTTCTTGGAATTTTCTACAAAAAAAAAGAACCATCCGAAGATAGTTCTTAAC
>NZ_DQDX01000153.1:8795-22468 GCF_003525665.1 Flavobacterium sp. | reverse complement strand
TCCGAAGATAGTTCTTAACTAACCAACAAACAATTTATAAAAATAAAACTGAAAAAATTTTTAGAAACCAATTTGTTACTTATTCTAAATCAACTTACTAAACCACTAATAAGTTAACTTAGCGTATTTTTACCGCGAATAATTTTGAAAATTATCACGATTATAGCTATTATTAAAAGAAGGTGAATAAATTCTCCAAATCCGTAAACAAAAAAACCTAATGCCCATGAAATTAATAAGACTAGTACTATTACATATCCTATGTTTGTCATAATTTTTGTTCGTTTTAATTATTTAATTCATCTGCATTAATTCATTACAAAGATTGCTTAACTACTTCGTTATTACTTTACACATAATATTATTTTTGTTATATATATGCCACTTTATTTTTTTTTCAAGCAAAATAGTCACCAAAAACAGCATTTAATTTGCTTCTAAAACACTATCAGTCAATTTAGTAGTAAATTTTGGATTTTGAATTTCTTCAAACACCAATCGCGCCATTAAATAACTCACGGTAGATTCGGCACCTTGATTTAAATTTACATGAGTTTCCTCTAACCCATCATAACATCCGCCAGTTGCAGGATTATACACGATTTGATGCAAATGATTTTTACCTAAAAACCAGTTGAAAGCAGTTTCTATTTTTTCTAAATAATCTTCGTCCTTAAACGATTTATAGAAAGTATTTAAAGCTAGAATCGTGTAAGTAACATCAATAGGTTGTTCTCCGAAATCATTGGCACTTTTATTTTTATGATGCCAACCTTGATTGGAAATTACCTTAATTTGATTATCTCTAAAAATAATTGACAGTAAAAAACTGAAGGATGTTAAGGCTATTTTTCTATACAATAAACTTCCTGTACTTAAGGAAGCATAAAGCATTGCTTCGGGTAAAAGACTGTTGGCATAAGTCAAATAGTTTTCAAACCACTTCCAATTTTTATCAGAAACACCTCTGAATTTTGAAACCAAATTGTCTGCTAATTGTGTAATTATAACTTTACTAATTTTATTGTCTTTATCTAAATTATAAAAATACAATCCTTTAATAGCAAAGGCCATGGCTCTTGGTGAGAGAAAATCAGTGCTCTTCATGAATGCTTTTTCAAATGCAATTGTTGCCACATTCAATAATTTTTCACTAAAAAGATGCTGATAAGAACAAAATTCGCCCAATGCCCAAATTGCTCTACCATTAGAATCTTCAAGGTTTTCGTCTTGGTTTTTAAGAAAGAAATTTCCATCTTTATCAACATAATTTAAAAAAGTTCCATCTTCTTGCTGGCAAAAAATGATGAAATCAAGATAAGTTGTAATTAGTTCTAAATCGGCAACATCGCCTGTTAGTTCATAGTGTTTGGATACCGCAATTAAAGCACGAGCATTATCGTCTAAAGTATAACCAGAATCTAAATCGGGTGATGCAATTTGTGAAAACTGAATCATTCCGTCGCTGGTTGTCAATCGTTTGATATGATCTAATGAAATTTTTGGCAATTCATATTTCAGCTCCACTTTTCGTTTAGCTAAACTACTTTTGGTCAATTCGATATGAGCAATTGCAGCATTTTGCCAAGAAGTAGAACTTATGGCGTGCAAGGCATTTAGTCGCATTTCTTTTAGTAATTTCGGATCAAAAAGCAGTTTAATAGTTGCTTCTGCTAATTGTTCAGAATTTTGAAAGTCAAAGTTAATTCCGGCGCCATCAAGTAACTCTTTGGCATGTGGAATTGGTGTTGAAATAACCGGACAACCGCAAGCCAAAGCATAAGCAAGAGTTCCGCTAACGGCTTGGTTCGGATCTTTTGAAGTGAACAGATAAATCTTGGTTCGTTGCAAATAATCCATCAATTCAGGCAATGATAAATAACGGTTTATGAAACGAACATTATTTTGCAATCCCAATTCATGTACCTTTTCATAAAGCGAATTTCTGTATTTTTCACCATCGCGTTTAAGAACTTCTGGATGCGTTTTTCCAATTATTAGATAAATTACATTAGGAAATCGTTCAATGATCTTAGGCATCGCTTCAATGGCAGTTTCTATACTTTTACCTTCGCTTAATAAACCAAAAGTAGAAAGCACAATTCTATCGGCTAAATGAATTTTAGATTTATTTGAAGGAGTTTCATCTGATGTAACCAAATGCGTTTATTGAGCAATAACAGCAATTTTGTGATTTGAAATGCCATAATCGTTTTTTAATAAAGCAGCCGAAATATTGGTCATCACAATAACCGAATCGGAACAATCAACAATTTTTCGAACTACTTTTTTTAGTTTCGGATTTGGATTTGGCAAAACCGTATGAAAAGTTGTGGTTATTGGTCTTTTTAAATGAGCCATTAACTTTAATAAATAGTCACCGTTTTCTCCTCCAAATAAACCAAACTCATGTTGCAAGAAAATCATGGCTATATTTTTATCGGAGTTGATGCGATTAGCCATTTGAACAAATTGCTCTTCATCATCAGTTTGAATAGTATATTTTACCTCATCAGAATACTTATAATCTGATTCTTTTGCATTGAGAGCACATACTTTTAAGGCAAAACTATTGCCAAATTTTTCTTGGATGGCATTTCTTAAATCTTGCGTGTAAGTTGCTATGCCACATTCTCTCGGTGGATAGGTTGTTATAAATAGAATTTCTGGTAATTCTTTATTTTTTAATTGAACTAAAGTAGTAGTTTCAACCTTTTGCATTTTGAAGAAACTACTACCATTTAAGTTGCCAATGGCTTCATTGTAAACTACCAAACTGCTGTTATATACTGGAAAAATATTAGCTCTCATAATCTACTTTATTTAGTAATAATTCTTTTAATAATTCTTTTAAACTTACTGATGCACAAGCAATACACTTGTCTGCTGCGCCATAATAGATGTATAATGTATCCTCGAAAAGTGCTGTTCCTGTTGGAAAAACCACATTGTTAACTATGCCATTTACTTCATAATCAAACTCAGGAATGAACAAAGGATTTACCAAACGTGCAATAACTTTTGTTGGATCATCAATATCCAATAATGCAGCTGCTGCCGAATAAATATAGCCTTTGGAAGTATCATAAACGCCGTGGTAAATTAAAAGCCAACCTAATTCGGTTTCAATTGGCGGTGCGCCAGCTCCAATATATCCCGATTCATGATTTACACCGACTGGATCAAGAATGATATGCTCACCAAAATGAAGGAAGTAGTTACTCCAAAATTCTTTTGTAAGTTCTTCTAAATTGTTAATAAGAACCAATTGAATTCCGGGTTTTATTCTATGCAAAAAAGCCAACTTGCCGTTAATACGCCTTGGAAAAAAAGTAACATCTTTATCCCAAAGATAAATGTGCTCGCTGGGTTCAAAATGCCTGTCGTGTCTAAAATATTTCACATTTACAGAGTTAGTACATTCTGCTAAGCGCTTAAACTCATCATAAGTAAACATTGGAACTATTATTCCTTTTTGTTCAAAAGTGATTAAATCAGTCGACGTTACTAAAGAACCCAATGCATTTATCCCATTATACGCTGTGTAGGTTATGTAATAAATCCCATCGATTTTTACAATTCTTGGATCTTCTACACCTTTACAATCATCGTTGCCAAATGGTATTATTAAAGGCGTATTATTTCGTTCAACGACTTTTAATGGTCCGTCAAGTTTGCAATAGCCAACAGTAGAATAGTTTCCTTTTCTAACCGCTCGATACAGCATGTGAATTGTATTTCCGTCCTGCATAATTGCCGGATTTAGTACGCTATCATCTTCAAAAGACAATCTCGTTCTTTTAAGAATAACACCTTGTTTTTTTACTTTTAGCATAATGTAGAATTTTAGAATAAAAAAGGCGCAGAAATTTAATATCCAGCGCCTTTTATCAACTTTTACATGTATTCGTAGTATCACTTAAAATCTACGTTGCCCATATAATCAAGTTGAAGTTATAATAGTGCAGGTTGTTTTATTCGTTTTATAATTTGAATTATTATACTGTAAAGTTGCGTTTATAATCCGTGAGAAGATTACATCGATTTGAGTTTAACTTACACATATCACACGTTTTAAATGAATAGTAAAATCTAACTCAAAAGTGCGTGAAGTTTAAAATTTTCTTTTTGGGATTCTAAAGCCATCAAGATTTTTCCGTGTGCTTTAATTGTGCTTTGAGCAGCTCTGTCGTGATTACCATTTTGATGGTGAATAGCAGCTTCTTGATGAAATTTTGCGGCATTTACAAGATGTAATGCAATTGTGTTGTGATAGTCAATTCCGTTTTGAATATCGGCAATTGAAGCGATAGTAGTAGCTTCTTTGTGGTTGGTGTCGGTATTTGTCATGATATCTTTTTTAAGTGATAGTATCGTATGACAAAGGTATTTTCAATAATGGTAAAAAACTTACATAAATAGGTATTTAAGATACATATTTCACATATTTGATTTACATTCTGTCCATATACCAATTGAGTTGTTTTTCAACTTTTTGGGCATGTAATACAGCGGATACAATTTGCTTTAAGCGAAAAAAAGCGGTTTCACTTTTTACAACATAATCTGTTGCTTTGTGATGCATACATTTTATTGCAACGTCAATTTTGTCTTGAGCAGACAGCATTACTACTGGAATAGTAGTGTCAAATTCTTTTATCTTATCTAGTGTTTCTAAGCCATTCATTGCATTAGCATCTATTCCGTCAAGGTGATAATCTAAAATAATTAAATCGGGATTTTTATCTAAATTTTCTATACAAAGTTCACCCGATGCATAGGTTTCTATAACAAAATCGGCCGTATCCAGGAATTCAATTTCTAGCATTTTTAAAAATAATGCATCATCATCTACTAGAAATAATTTTATTTTATCGTTGGGTTGCATTAGGTTATTTTTTTAATATTATTAGCTCTTCTTCAAGTTCTCTACAGGCTTGGGTGCAAATGTTTTCTAATTGCAAAACCATTTCTAGAATGTCATTCTCTTCATTTTGCTTACTAGCAAATTCTTGGACTTTTTTTGCCATATTTTCAAAATCTTGATTGATACCAACTATTGAAAACGACGGAATCATTTTATGAACAGTTGCTTGCAATGTATCCCAGTCTTTATCATTAAAACTTTGTTTCATTGTAGAGATTAATACCGGAGTTTGCTCAAGATACAACGCGATCATTTCTGACATTAATTGAGGATTGGATTTTGTACGTTGCATTAGGAATTCCATGTCAATACATCGTGGTTTAACCCTTTCTAATTCTTTAGTATTGCGTTGGTTAACTTTTTCTAAAATTTTGACGATTTTGCTGTATAAAATAGTTTCGTTTACTGGTTTAGAAATATAATCGTCCATTCCAACCGATTTACATTTTTTTAAATCCACCGTAGTAACATCGGCAGTTAATGCTATGATTGGAATTGAGGATTTCATTTCGTTTCTAATGTATTCTGTGGCTTCAAATCCGTTCATGACTGGCATTTGTAAATCCATTAAAACAATATCGTAATTTCCTTTTTTGAGTTTGTCGACAGCAATTTTTCCGTTTGCTGCAATTTCACAACCAAAACCAAAATCATCTAATAATGTTCTCATTAACAGCTGATTTAAAGCTATATCTTCAACAACCAAAACTTTTATATTTTTAATTTCAGTGGTAACTTCCTCCAATTCATCAACTAATTCATGATACGAATTGGAAATGGCAAAGGTGAGTTGGAAACTAAAAGTAGAACCTTCGTTAACTACACTTTCTACATTTACAAAACCATTTTGACCCTCAACCAATTGTTTTACAATAGCAAGTCCTAAACCTGTTCCTCCATAAACTCTAGATGTTCCGCTAGAGGCTTGATTAAAATTCTCAAAAATGGTTTTAATTTTAGATTTTTCTATACCAATTCCAGTATCAGAAACGGCAAATTCTATGGTAGCTTTTTCATCATCTTTTTCAATCAATTTCACGCTGACTACGATTTTACCTTGAGATGTAAATTTTACAGCATTACTAACTAAATTCAATATTATTTGATGCAATCTAACAGGATCACCAAGTAAGACTTCAGGGATTTTACTGTCGTATACTTTGCTGAGTTTGATGTTTTTTTCTTGACTTTTAATATCAAATAAATGAATCATTGCATCTATTGATTTTGACATTTTAAAAGGCACATTTTCATAAGTCATTTTACCCGAATCGACTTTAGCCAAATCTAAAATATCATTGATTAGCACAATTAATGAATCGCCACTTGTTTTTATAGCTTGAAGAAATTCTCTTTGCTTTTTCGTTAAATCGGTTTTAAGAACCACTTTTGTAAAACCTATTATTGAGTTCATCGGAGTACGAATTTCGTGACTCATATTAGACAAAAACTGTTGTTTGGATTTAACTGAATCAATGGCAATTCTTGTGGCATTTTCGGCTTTTACTTGTTCTGCTTCTGCAACGCCTTTGGCTAACTCTGCAATAGCATTGGCTTCTTTCAATTCTTTTTCAATTTTTCTTTGCGCAGTAACGTCTCTGGCAACAATAACTGCACCGAGAACATTTCCGTGTTCATCTTTATAAACCGAACCGTTAAAGAGCACATTTGTAAATTTGTGATCTATAATTATTAATGGATAATCTGTGATAAATCCTTTTTCAAAAACAACTTTGCAGACTGCTTTTGCTTTTTGTGGGTCGGTAAAATAAATGTAAAAATTAGTTCCAATAAGTTTATCACGAGTAACTCCAGTAATATTAACTGTTGCTTGGTTCATATCTGTAATTTCGCCATCGATATTGATGGTAAATAACGGATCTAAACTTGCTTCTATTAAACTTCTTGCGTACTGATTGTCTGCTTTTTTCATACTATTTTAATTTCCAATTTCCTCAATTGGGCATCTTCGTTTGTCTTTTAATTGTTTAAAATGGGATGGCGATAAACCAGTAACTTTTTTAAATTGATTGGATAAATGCGCAACACTGCTGTAATTCAATACATACGATATTTCTGTAAGATTCATTTCATCGTATAGAAGCAATTCTTTGGCACGTTCTATTTTATGAACAATAATAAACTGTTGTATGGTAATTCCTTTAACTTCAGAAAAAATATTAGACAAATAAGTATAGTCATGATTGAGTTTTTCGCTGATGTAATCAGAGTAATTAACTTTTGGTAATTCATCGGTATAATGCACCATTTCGATAATTACATTCTTTATTTTTTCTATTAAAACAGCTCTTTTATCGTCCATGAGCTCTAATCCTGATGTAAGTAAAGCAGCTTTTAATTGAGCTCTTTTTACATCTGAAATATTTTCCATGATTTCAACTTCGCCCAAATCAACCATCACAAAATGGATTCCCATTTTTTTAAGTTCGTCTTTGACAACCATCTTACAACGAGTGCTAACCATATATTTTATGTAGAGCTTCATATTTTAAAATTTATATCTAAAACCGATATTTTTTATAGGATTAAATAGAATAAAACAGCCAGAAGTTACTCTTCATAGCCGTTTTTAATGACAGTAGAAATCATTTTAAACTGTTCATTTGCATTAAATTGATGCTTAGAATGTGCTGGAATAATAATTCCTTCACCACGTTTTAACTTGAAAACTTCAGAGTTGATTACTATTTCTGCAACGCCATCAATTATTTGAACGTAAGCATCAAATGCAGATGTTTTCTCGTCTAATTCTTCACCAGCATCAAAGGAGGAAACAGTTACGTTTCCGGTTGTTTTTTTTAGTATCGTTCGGCTTACTACAGCATTAGCCATGTACTCAATAATTTGTACAATTATGTGAATTTTTGACTTCTCTAATTCGGCAGTATCATTACTTTTTTTCATTACTTTTTTAAATAGGAATAGTTAATTAATTTATGGATAAACAATTGTTACTATTTCACCCTACAAAGTTGATTTAACTATCATTTTGAAGAGTTACATATAACATATAAATAGTTGCATAAATCACATATTTGTATGATTTGCAAAAATTAAATTTAGAAGGAAATCAGTTATTATTTAGGCTGATCACAATGGATTAGAAATTGAGGAAAATAAATAGTTTTCCTGTGAAGAATTATCTATAAAGGTAGGTAAAAAGAAATGAAGTATGTTATATTATTGCAGTTAATAAAAAAAGCGTTTCAGTGTTGAAACGCTTTTTTTATTATTCTTTTTCAGAAGCAAGATGCTTTCTACTTTGGTAGGCTTTTAAAAACTCACCTTTGGGTTTTCCATCATCAAACGAACTCCATTTTATTAATGCTCTAACGCCTTGTCTAGCTTCTTCGTTGGTCCAGTTTTAATATTATATTCTTATTTAGAATCTAATTTTTTATCAATAATTCGCTCCATATAATCTTGAAGAAAAGCTTTGCAACGCAATTCCAAAACATCCATTTCTTTATTTCTATTTTTTATAAGATTGTTTTTCAAATCTTTATCATTTTTATCATAGAAACCGGTTGCTTTCTTTTCATTAAAAGTACCAATATAATTACCACTCATAAACATATACTCTTTGGAATTATGCTTTATTGCAAATGGTTTGACATCGTTAGGATTTATCAAGCTTCTGCCCCAACTTCTAAATGGTTTTTCGTATCCAATCATGTCCAATAACGTTGGATAAATATCTATTTGTTGTGCCCATTCGTTATTTTCTCCAACATACTTTTTGTTAGGAGTAAAAAACAAAATTGGAACGGTATGTTTATTGGCTTCCTTTCTATATTCGTCATAAGCAATTGTGTTTCCATGATCGGCAACTAAAACAAAAATAGTGTTGTTGTACCACTTCTCTTTTTTGGCCGCAGTAAAAAACTTCTTTAAAGCCATATCGGTATAACCTATGGTTTGATGAATATTCACCGTTCCTTTATCAAATTTACCTTGGTATTTCTCTGGAACAATATAAGGTTCGTGTGAGGAAACCGAAAATAGTGTTGCCATAAATGGTGTTTTCTTTTGAGTTAGTGTTTTATTAAAATACTGAAAGAAAGGCTCATCCCAAATTCCCCAAACGCCATCAAAATCGGCATCATTATTATATTCATTTTTTCCATAATAATGGTCATAACCAAGAATATTAGAAAAACCTAAAAATCCCATTGATCCATTTGGTGCTCCATGAAAAAAAGAAGTATCATAACCTTCATTATTCAAAACCGAAACCAATGATTCTATTTTTTGTTTAGAGAATGCCGACGACGTAAAAGCATCCTTAAACGACGGAATTCCTGCAACAATAGATGACATTCCATGTATAGATTTCCAACCATTTGCATAAGCATTAGTATAAATCATACTGTGTTGCGCAAGTGAATCTACAAATGGTGAATAGCTTTTATAATTAGCAATTTTTGTGTTTTTATTAAATGCACCAATGTACTCGCGACCATAACTTTCTAAAATAAAAATTACAATATTGGGTTTAATTTTTGGATTGTTTTTATAGTGCTTTATCGGAACCAATAACGTGTCTACTGCCTTTTTATCAACCAAATCTACTTTCTTAAAGGTATTTGCTGTCCAAGTTCTAATGATTGCAAAAGGCGTATTTAAAACAAAATCGGCTTGCGAATTATGTGTAACATAGCGACTTGCATCGAGTAAATTAATTGGGCGCGTACTCTTTTTAAAATCGCCACGAATTCCTCCTACACAAAGCGTAGCAATAAGTAAAAAACTAACAGTAGCACCCAAAAAATAATTGATACTTGGTTTTACACTTACTTCTGCTATTTTGACTTTTTTATAAAGGTAAATCCAAATAAAGGCACACAAAAAGAATAGTAAAAAAACATGCCAATAGCCTACTATGAAATTTAATAAAAGCGTAGTTTTATCTTCATTTTCTAAAGTATCCAATGATGCTCTTGTACTTCTATTAAACGAATATCGGTAGTATATAAAATCAACAAAATTAAAGGAATACATCAATAAATTTGTTGCAAAATATAAGTAGAATAGAATTTTTTGAAATACTTTTTTAGTGTTGATAACCAGTGGCAAAACCGATAAAACTATGAATAAAATATTGGTGTAAAGTATGGTTGTAGTATCAAATGCAATTCCGTGGTAAGAAAGGCGCACAAAATCGAAAAAAGAATTAATTTTAATTAAATTTACATTATAAAAATAGAATAAAATTCGAGCAAAAAAGTAAAAAATATAGACCAATAAAATTCTATATGCCAGAACTTTATATTCATTAAACCGAGAAAATCTTTTCATTTATAATATGCTAATAATAAGTCGGTAAAGTTACATATTTCACAATAATGATTTATATTTTTTAAATTAATATTGTGAATGATTATTTTATTAATTAATTTGCATCAAAATTTAATCAATGGCTTCAATAACACGTCTATTTGATTTTCCTTATCATCAATTAGAAAAATATAATATTCCCGATGCTTTAGTTACCAAACAAAATGGTGTTTGGGAAAAAACGTCTACGCAAGAATACCTTAATAAAGCGAATACTATTTCCAGAGCTTTACTGCGTTTAGGTATTCAAAAGAATGATAAAATTGCCATAATTTCGTCAAATAACAGAACCGAATGGCACATCATGGATATTGGAACCTTGCAAACTGGTGCGCAAACAGTGCCAATTTATCCAACTATTTCTGAAAACGATTACGAATATATTCTGAACCATTCAGAAGCTATGTATTGTTTTGTTTCAGATGACGAAGTGTTGAAGAAATTAAACGCCATTAAAAACAACGTACCAAAACTAAAAGATGTTTATTCTTTCAATGAAATTGATGGTTGTAAAAACTGGAAAGAACTTCTAGAATTAGGAAGCGACACAAGCAATCAAGACGTTGTTGAAGACCGTAAAAACAATGTAAAACCATTAGAATTAGCTACTATAATTTACACTTCTGGAACTACAGGAAAACCCAAAGGTGTAATGCTTTCTCATAACAATATTGTTTCAAATGTTTTGGATTCTGCCAATAGAATTCCGTTTGATGCAGGAAAAAGTAGAGCGTTGAGTTTCTTACCTATTTGTCATATTTATGAGCGAATGGTAACTTACATTTATCAGTATTATGGTGTTTCAATCTATTTTGGTGAATCTATCGAGAAAATTTCAGATAATGTAAAGGAAGTACAACCAAATGTAATGACTGGAGTTCCAAGACTTATTGAAAAAGTGTACGAAAAAATCATTGCCAAAGGATCGGAACTTACAGGAATTAAGAAAAAGTTATTCTTCTGGGCAGTAGAACTCGGATTAAAATATGAACCCGATAATGCCAATGGTTGGTGGTACGGAATGCAATTAAAACTAGCTAGAAAACTTATTTTCAGCAAATGGAAAGCAGGTTTAGGCGGAAGATTGGATCTAATTGTAAACGGAAGTGCCGCATTACAACCACGTTTAGCAAGAATATTTGCAGCAGCAGAAATACCTGTTATGGAAGGTTACGGATTATCTGAAACTTCTCCTGTTATCTCGGTAAATGACCAACGAAATAGAGGATTCCGAATTGGAACTGCTGGTAGAATTATTGATAATGTTGAAGTAAAAATTGCTGCCGATGGCGAAATTCTTTGCAAAGGACCAAACGTAATGATGGGTTATTACAAAGATGAGCAATTAACCAAAGAAGTAATTGTTGATGGCTATTTTCATACTGGCGATATTGGCGAAGTAGATAAAGACGGATTTCTAAAAATTACCGACAGAAAAAAGGAAATGTTCAAGACTTCTGGAGGAAAATATATTGCACCACAGTTACTAGAAAACACTATGAAGCAATCGCGTTTTATTGAGCAAATTATGGTTATTGGCGACGGACAAAAAATGCCAGCAGCGTTCATTCAACCGAGCTTTGACTTCATAAAAGAATGGGCGAAAATTCATAACATCAACATTGGAACTACTAATGAAGAGATTATTTCAAATCAAAATGTAATTGATAGAATTCAACAAGAAGTAGATGTACTAAATGAAAAATTTGGTAACTGGGAAAAAATCAAGAAATTTGAATTAACACCCGATTTATGGACAATTCCAGCTGGACATCTAACTCCAACTATGAAGCTAAAACGAAAAGTGGTCATGGAAAAATACATCAATCTTTTTCATAAAATTTATGATAATGCCTAACACAAAAGCACCTTTAAAATGGTGCTTTTTTTATGCAACTACTACATTATCAACAATTAAAACTTTAAAATAGTTAACAATTAATTCAGTCAAAGAGTAAACAATTCTTAATATTTAGTATTTTTATTTTATTAACCAATAAAAACTAATTAATTATGAATGTAAAAAACTTTATTGTAGGAGGAATTGTTGGCGGCATTGCCGAATTTCTTTTAGGATTCTTGTTTTATGGTTTTCTATTTAAGGAGAATTTTGCAACTAATGGACAAGAAAACATGTCATTTATTTTCTTAGGATGTATGACTTTCGGATTTTTTATATCCTATATTTTTAATCGATGGGCAGGAATTTCTACAGCCGTTTCCGGTTTAAAAGCTGGTGCAATTATTGGATTTTTCATTGGTCTACACGGAAATTTCTTCACCAATGCTATGAATGCCGCACCCAATTATAAATTGATGAGTTTAGACATGATAATTATGATTATAATGTCGGCAATCGTTGGAGCTATTGTCGGACTCTTAATTGGTAAAATGAAATAATACTAACTAACCTTTATACCTAAAAACCATGAGTAATTGCTTGTGGTTTTTTATTTTTCAAATTCATTTTCAGCAAACCCAATAATTTTATATACTTGCAATAAATTCTTTGATATAAATTAATTACAATGAAAAATATACACCTTATTTTGCTATTGAGTTTCATTTTCATTGGTTGTAATAACCAAGCCCAATCACAAGATCCAATTCCTGTACATGATACCTTTACTATTGATTCTAATTTATTGAATGAAAAACGAACCATCAACGTGTGGAAGCCCGAAAATTATTCTAAAACCAACGATTCGTTACCGGTAATGTACATGCCTGATGGCGGAACAGCTGAGGATTTTCCTCACATTGCAAATACTATGTCTCAATTAATTAAAACAAATAAAATACCTCCTTTCATTCTTGTTGGAATTGAAAATACAGTTCGCAGAAGAGATTTATCTGGAACAACTGAAGTAGAAAAAGACAAAGAAATTGCTCCTGTAATTGGTGGCGCTTCAAAATTTAGAGCATTTATCAAGGATGAATTATTTGCTGAAATCAATAAACGTTATCGAACCAAAAACACCAAAGGAATTATTGGAGAATCGCTTGCAGGGCTTTTTATTATGGAAACGTTCCTTACACAACCCGAAATGTTTGATTATTACATCGCCATGGATCCATCGCTTTGGTGGAACAACCATTATTTGGTGAGAACTGCAAAAGAACATTTAAACAAATTTCCTGAAACTAAAAAACGACTTTGGTTTGCTGGCTCAAATGCTTCTGATATCTCTAAACATACTAAAAACCTAGCAAAAATTTTAACTATAGAAAATAATAAGAATGTAATCTTTAACTATTCTAACGAACCAAAAGAGGAACACCAAACTATTTATAGAGCGACCAAAGAAAAAGCATTAATTTGGACTTTAAATCCTCAGTAAATTCTGAAATAAAATTATAATCATTATAAAAATATGAAAGCAACATT